>NZ_KV792999.1:0-34339 GCF_001808325.1 Klebsiella sp. HMSC16C06 | reverse complement strand
TTGTTACCCTGATCCACCCGATCGCGATGGACGATGGTCTGCGTTTCGCAATCCGTGAAGGCGGTCGTACCGTTGGCGCGGGCGTGGTTGCTAAAGTTCTCGGCTAATCGCTGATAACATTTGACGCAATGCGCAATAAAAGGGCATCATTTGATGCCCTTTTTGCACGCTTTCATACCAGAACCTGGCTCATCAGTGATTTTTTTTGTCATAATCATTGCTGAGACAGGCTCTGAAGAGGGCGTTTATACACCAAACCATTCGAGCGGTAGCGCGACGGCAAGTCAGCGTTCTCCTTTGCAATAGCAGGGAAGAGGCGCCAGAACCGCCAGCGTTGAAGCAGTTTGAACGCGTTCAGTGTATAATCCGAAACTTAATTTCGGTTTGGATCGCCTCGCCCCCGCGGGGTGAAATTGTTTGTAGAATACTTCTGACAGGTTGGTTTATGAGTGCGAATACCGAAGCTCAAGGGAGCGGGCGCGGCCTGGAAGCGATGAAGTGGATTATCGTTGCCGTGCTGCTGATCGTGGCGATCGTGGGCAACTTCCTTTATCGCGACATTATGCTGGCGGTGCGTGCGCTGGCCGTGGTTATTCTTATTGCTGCTGCCGGTGGCGTCGCGCTGTTGACGACGAAAGGTAAGGCGACCGTTGCTTTTGCTCGCGAAGCGCGAACTGAAGTGCGTAAAGTGATTTGGCCGACTCGCCAGGAAACGCTGCATACTACGCTGATTGTTGCTGCCGTGACTGCAGTAATGTCACTGATCCTATGGGGACTGGATGGTATTCTGGTTCGCCTGGTCTCCTTTATCACTGGCCTGAGGTTCTGAGATGTCTGAAGCTCCTAAAAAGCGCTGGTACGTCGTTCAGGCGTTTTCCGGTTTTGAAGGTCGCGTAGCTACTTCGCTGCGTGAACATATCAAATTACACAACATGGAAGAGTTGTTTGGCGAAGTCATGGTTCCAACCGAAGAAGTGGTTGAAATCCGTGGCGGCCAGCGTCGCAAAAGCGAACGTAAATTCTTCCCAGGCTACGTTCTGGTTCAAATGGTCATGAACGACGCGAGCTGGCACCTGGTGCGCAGCGTACCGCGTGTGATGGGCTTCATCGGCGGTACTTCCGACCGTCCGGCGCCGATCAGCGACAAAGAAGTCGATGCCATCATGAACCGCCTGCAGCAGGTTGGCGATAAGCCGCGTCCGAAAACGCTGTTTGAGCCGGGCGAAATGGTTCGTGTCAACGATGGTCCGTTCGCTGACTTTAACGGCGTCGTTGAAGAAGTGGACTATGAGAAGTCCCGCCTGAAAGTTTCTGTTTCTATCTTCGGTCGTGCGACGCCGGTAGAACTGGACTTCGGTCAGGTTGAGAAGGCGTAAGCCGGCGATCAAAAAAGCAGCGATTTAATCGTTGCATAGGGCGCGAAATTGGCATACAATTTCGCGCCTTTTGTTTTTATGGGCCTGGCCCGTAAAACGATGTTTAATCACGGGGAGCTTCTCTGAAGCGTTAATACCCAATTTGAGGATTTAAGAATGGCTAAGAAAGTACAAGCCTACGTCAAGCTGCAGGTTGCAGCTGGTATGGCAAACCCGAGTCCGCCGGTTGGTCCAGCACTGGGTCAGCAGGGCGTTAACATCATGGAATTCTGCAAAGCGTTCAACGCAAAAACTGAATCCATGGAAAAAGGTCTGCCAATCCCGGTTGTTATCACCGTTTACGCTGACCGTTCTTTCACTTTCGTTACCAAAACCCCGCCGGCAGCAGTTCTGCTGAAAAAAGCGGCTGGTATCAAGTCCGGCTCTGGTAAGCCGAACAAAGATAAAGTGGGTAAAATTTCCCGCGCTCAGCTGCAGGAAATCGCGCAGACCAAAGCTGCCGACATGACTGGTGCCGACATTGAAGCGATGACTCGCTCCATCGAAGGTACTGCACGTTCCATGGGCCTGGTAGTGGAGGACTAAGAAATGGCTAAACTGACCAAGCGCATGTCCGTGATCCGTGACAAAGTTGATGCAACTAAACAGTATGACATCAACGAAGCCATCTCTCTGCTGAAAGAACTGGCTACTGCTAAGTTCGTTGAAAGCGTTGACGTTGCTGTAAACCTGGGCATCGATGCTCGTAAATCTGACCAGAACGTACGTGGTGCAACTGTACTGCCGCACGGTACTGGCCGTTCTGTTCGCGTTGCCGTATTTGCCCAGGGCGCAAACGCTGAAGCTGCTAAAGCTGCAGGCGCTGAGCTGGTAGGTATGGAAGATCTGGCTGACCAGATCAAGAAAGGCGAAATGAACTTTGACGTTGTTATTGCTTCCCCGGATGCAATGCGCGTTGTTGGCCAGCTGGGCCAGGTTCTGGGTCCGCGCGGCCTGATGCCAAACCCGAAAGTGGGTACCGTAACCCCTAACGTTGCTGAAGCGGTTAAGAACGCTAAAGCAGGTCAGGTTCGTTATCGTAACGACAAAAACGGCATCATCCACACCACCATCGGTAAAGTGGACTTTGACGCTGACAAACTGAAAGAAAACCTGGAAGCTCTGCTGGTTGCGCTGAAAAAAGCAAAACCGACTCAGGCGAAAGGCGTGTACATCAAGAAAGTTAGCATCTCCACCACCATGGGTGCAGGTGTTGCAGTAGATCAGGCTGGCCTGAACGCTTCTGCAAACTAATGCCTTTACGTGGGCGGTGATTTTGTCTACAATCTTACCCCCACGATTCTGTCAATAAGACAGACGCTATGCGAGTCATTTGAATTGCAGCAATGCAGCAATCGAGTGAATCACCGGGAGTGTAGTTAACTACATGACCGGTGTGAACGAGAGCAGCTAACGCCGCTGCGGTTCGAAGGACGAAGTCATAGGAAGAATTTGTTCGTTGGAGCCTGGCCTATCCAGGCCTCCGTCGAAGACCGCAGGTGTTTCGCAAGAAACTTAATCCCCTGCGTAGACGGTGACAGAACGCTAAGATTATTTTTGGATACTCTGGCTTGTTTCTGCTCACCGTATTTAGACGCTCTTTTCGTTGAATTGAGTGAAGTGAGTTCCAGAGCATAAGCTCTGGCAAACATCCAGGAGCAAAGCTAATGGCTTTAAATCTTCAAGACAAACAAGCGATTGTTGCTGAAGTCAGCGAAGTAGCCAAAGGCGCGCTGTCTGCAGTAGTTGCGGATTCCCGTGGCGTAACTGTAGATAAAATGACTGAACTGCGTAAAGCAGGTCGTGAAGCTGGCGTATACATGCGTGTTGTTCGTAACACCCTGCTGCGCCGCGTCGTTGAAGGTACTCAGTTCGAGTGCCTGAAAGACACGTTTGTTGGTCCGACCCTGATTGCATACTCTATGGAACACCCGGGCGCTGCTGCTCGTCTGTTCAAAGAGTTCGCGAAAGCGAATGCAAAATTTGAGGTCAAAGCCGCTGCCTTTGAAGGTGAGCTGATCCCGGCGTCGCAGATCGACCGCCTGGCAACTCTGCCGACCTACGAAGAAGCAATTGCACGCCTGATGGCAACCATGAAAGAAGCTTCGGCTGGCAAACTGGTTCGTACTCTGGCTGCTGTACGCGATGCGAAAGAAGCTGCTTAATCGCAGTTATCTTTATAAAGCATTCGCTTACGTATAAACTTATTCTGATATTCAGGAACAATTTAAATGTCTATCACTAAAGATCAAATCATTGAAGCAGTATCCGCTATGTCCGTAATGGACGTTGTTGAGCTGATCTCTGCAATGGAAGAAAAATTCGGTGTTTCCGCTGCTGCTGCTGTAGCTGTAGCTGCTGGCCCGGTTGAAGCTGCTGAAGAAAAAACTGAATTCGACGTAATTCTGAAAGCTGCTGGCGCTAACAAAGTTGCTGTTATCAAAGCAGTACGTGGCGCAACTGGCCTGGGTCTGAAAGAAGCTAAAGACCTGGTAGAATCTGCTCCGGCTGCACTGAAAGAAGGCATCAGCAAAGACGACGCTGAAGCTCTGAAAAAATCTCTGGAAGAAGCTGGCGCTGAAGTTGAAGTTAAATAAGCCAACCCTTCCGGTTGCAGCCTGAGAAATCAGGCTGAGGCTGGTGACTTTTTAGTCACCAGCCTTTTTGCGCTGTAAGGCGCCAGTAGCATTTCACACTGTTTGACTGCTGGTTTGCCTGACAATGCTTGTTTCTATCGACGACTTAATATACTGCGACAGGTTAGGGTTCCTGGGCTGTGTAAATCGCAACGAAATGGTTTAAGCGTGATAGCAACAGGTATTGCGGAAAGTGTTCCATTTTCCGGTCAACAAAATAGTGTTGCATAAAAAACTGCCTTACTTAGGCAGACGGGTCGACTTGTCAGCGAGCTGAGGAACCCTATGGTTTACTCCTATACCGAGAAAAAACGTATTCGTAAGGATTTTGGTAAACGTCCACAAGTTCTGGACATACCTTATCTCCTTTCTATCCAGCTTGATTCGTTCCAGAAGTTTATCGAGCAAGATCCTGAAGGGCAGTATGGTCTGGAAGCAGCCTTCCGTTCCGTATTCCCGATTCAGAGCTACAGCGGTAATTCAGAGCTGCAATACGTCAGCTACCGTCTGGGCGAACCTGTTTTTGATGTTAAAGAATGTCAGATCCGTGGCGTAACTTATTCTGCACCGCTGCGCGTAAAACTGCGTCTGGTGATCTACGAGCGCGAAGCGCCGGAAGGCACCGTTAAAGACATCAAAGAACAAGAAGTCTACATGGGCGAAATTCCGCTCATGACCGACAACGGTACCTTTGTTATCAACGGTACCGAGCGTGTTATCGTTTCTCAGCTGCACCGTAGCCCGGGCGTCTTCTTTGACAGTGACAAAGGTAAGACCCACTCCTCCGGTAAGGTCCTGTATAACGCACGTATCATCCCTTACCGCGGTTCCTGGCTGGACTTCGAATTCGACCCGAAAGACAACCTGTTCGTTCGTATCGACCGTCGTCGTAAACTGCCGGCAACCATCATTCTGCGCGCGCTGAATTACACCACTGAGCAGATCCTTGACCTGTTCTTCGAGAAAGTGGTCTTTGAAATTCGCGACAACAAGCTGCAGATGGAGCTGGTACCGGAGCGTCTGCGCGGTGAAACCGCCTCCTTCGATATCGAAGCCAACGGTAAAGTGTACGTTGAGAAAGGCCGTCGTATTACTGCGCGCCACATTCGCCAGCTGGAAAAAGACGATATCAAACATATCGAAGTTCCGGTTGAGTACATCGCGGGTAAAGTTGCTTCTAAAGACTACATCGACGAAGCGACTGGCGAACTGATCTGCCCGGCGAACATGGAGCTGAGCCTGGATCTGCTGGCTAAACTGAGCCAGTCCGGCCACAAGCGTATCGAAACGCTGTTCACCAACGATCTGGACCACGGTCCGTACATTTCTGAAACGGTACGCGTCGACCCGACCAACGATCGTCTGAGCGCGCTGGTAGAAATCTACCGCATGATGCGCCCGGGTGAGCCGCCGACTCGCGAAGCGGCTGAAAGCCTGTTTGAGAACCTGTTCTTCTCCGAAGACCGCTACGATCTGTCCGCGGTTGGTCGTATGAAGTTCAACCGTTCTCTGCTGCGCGACGAAATCGAAGGTTCCGGTATCCTGAGCAAAGACGACATCATTGAAGTGATGAAGAAGCTCATCGATATCCGTAACGGTAAAGGCGAAGTCGATGATATCGACCACCTCGGCAACCGTCGTATCCGTTCCGTTGGCGAAATGGCGGAAAACCAGTTCCGCGTTGGCCTGGTACGTGTAGAGCGTGCGGTTAAAGAGCGTCTGTCTCTGGGCGATCTGGATACCCTGATGCCTCAGGATATGATCAACGCCAAGCCGATTTCCGCAGCAGTGAAAGAGTTCTTTGGTTCCAGCCAGCTGTCCCAGTTTATGGACCAGAACAACCCGCTGTCTGAGATTACGCACAAACGTCGTATCTCCGCACTCGGCCCAGGCGGTCTGACCCGTGAACGCGCAGGCTTCGAAGTTCGAGACGTACACCCGACGCACTACGGTCGCGTATGTCCAATCGAAACGCCTGAAGGTCCGAACATCGGTCTGATCAACTCCCTGTCCGTGTACGCACAGACTAACGAATACGGTTTCCTTGAGACCCCGTATCGTAAAGTGACCGACGGTGTGGTTACCGATGAAATTCACTACCTGTCTGCTATCGAAGAAGGCAACTACGTTATTGCTCAGGCGAACTCCAACCTGGACGAAAACGGCCACTTCGTAGAAGATCTGGTTACCTGCCGTAGCAAAGGCGAATCCAGCTTGTTCAGCCGCGACCAGGTTGACTACATGGACGTATCCACCCAGCAGGTGGTATCCGTCGGTGCGTCCCTGATCCCGTTCCTGGAGCACGATGACGCCAACCGTGCATTGATGGGTGCGAACATGCAACGTCAGGCGGTTCCGACTCTGCGCGCTGATAAGCCGCTGGTTGGTACCGGTATGGAACGTGCTGTTGCCGTTGACTCCGGTGTTACTGCGGTGGCTAAACGTGGCGGTACCGTTCAGTACGTGGATGCTTCCCGTATTGTTATCAAAGTTAACGAAGACGAGATGTACCCGGGCGAAGCAGGTATCGACATCTATAACCTGACCAAGTACACCCGTTCTAACCAGAACACCTGCATCAACCAGATGCCTTGCGTGTCCCTGGGCGAACCCATTGAGCGCGGCGACGTGCTGGCCGACGGCCCGTCCACCGACCTTGGTGAACTGGCGCTGGGTCAGAACATGCGCGTAGCGTTCATGCCGTGGAACGGCTACAACTTCGAAGACTCCATCCTCGTCTCCGAGCGTGTTGTTCAGGAAGACCGTTTCACCACCATCCACATTCAGGAACTGGCGTGCGTGTCCCGTGACACCAAGCTGGGGCCGGAAGAGATCACCGCTGACATCCCGAACGTGGGTGAAGCTGCGCTCTCTAAACTGGATGAGTCCGGTATCGTTTATATCGGCGCGGAAGTGACCGGCGGCGACATTCTGGTTGGTAAGGTAACGCCGAAAGGTGAAACCCAGCTGACGCCGGAAGAGAAACTGCTGCGTGCGATCTTCGGTGAGAAAGCGTCTGACGTTAAAGACTCTTCTCTGCGCGTACCGAACGGTGTCTCTGGTACCGTTATCGACGTTCAGGTCTTTACCCGTGATGGCGTAGAAAAAGACAAACGTGCGCTGGAAATCGAAGAGATGCAGCTGAAGCAGGCGAAGAAAGACCTGTCTGAAGAACTGCAGATCCTCGAAGCCGGTCTGTTCAGTCGTATCTACGCGGTGCTGGTCTCCGGTGGCGTTGAAGCTGAGAAGCTCGACAAACTGCCGCGCGATCGCTGGCTGGAACTGGGCCTGACCGACGAAGAGAAACAGAATCAGCTGGAGCAACTGGCTGAGCAGTATGACGAACTGAAACACGAGTTCGAGAAAAAACTCGAAGCGAAACGCCGTAAAATCACCCAAGGCGACGATCTGGCACCGGGTGTGCTGAAGATTGTTAAGGTATACCTGGCCGTTAAACGCCGTATCCAGCCTGGTGATAAGATGGCAGGCCGTCACGGTAACAAAGGTGTTATCTCTAAGATCAACCCGATCGAAGATATGCCGCACGATGCTAACGGTACGCCGGTAGATATCGTACTGAACCCGCTGGGCGTACCGTCTCGTATGAACATCGGTCAGATCCTGGAAACTCACCTGGGTATGGCTGCGAAAGGCATCGGCGATAAGATCAACGCCATGCTGAAACAGCAGCAAGAAGTCGCGAAACTGCGCGAATTCATCCAGCGTGCTTACGATCTGGGCGCTGACGTTCGCCAGAAAGTTGACCTGAATACCTTCAGCGATGAAGAAGTTCTGCGTCTGGCTGAAAACCTGCGTAAAGGCATGCCGATCGCAACGCCGGTATTCGACGGTGCGAAAGAAGCTGAAATCAAAGAGCTGCTGCAGCTGGGCGACCTGCCGACTTCCGGTCAGATCACCCTGTTTGACGGCCGCACCGGTGAACAGTTCGAACGTCCGGTAACCGTGGGTTACATGTACATGCTGAAACTGAACCACCTGGTCGACGACAAAATGCACGCTCGTTCCACCGGTTCCTACAGCCTGGTTACTCAGCAGCCGCTGGGTGGTAAGGCGCAGTTCGGTGGTCAGCGCTTCGGTGAGATGGAAGTGTGGGCGCTGGAAGCTTATGGCGCGGCCTACACCCTGCAGGAAATGCTCACCGTTAAGTCTGATGACGTGAACGGTCGTACCAAGATGTATAAAAACATCGTGGACGGCAACCACCAGATGGAACCGGGCATGCCGGAGTCCTTCAACGTACTGTTGAAAGAAATCCGCTCGCTGGGCATCAACATCGAACTGGAAGACGAGTAACTCTCGCTCAAACAGGTCACTGGTGCCGGGATAAAACCCGGCGCCAGATTGTGCTAACTCCGACGGGAGCAAATCCGTGAAAGACTTATTAAAGTTTCTGAAAGCGCAAACTAAAACCGAAGAGTTTGATGCGATCAAAATTGCTCTGGCATCGCCAGACATGATCCGTTCATGGTCTTTCGGTGAAGTTAAAAAGCCGGAAACCATTAACTACCGTACGTTCAAGCCTGAGCGTGACGGTCTGTTCTGTGCTCGTATTTTCGGGCCAGTAAAAGACTATGAGTGCCTGTGCGGTAAGTACAAGCGCCTGAAACACCGCGGTGTGATCTGTGAGAAGTGCGGCGTTGAAGTGACCCAGACTAAAGTGCGTCGTGAGCGCATGGGCCACATCGAGCTGGCATGCCCGACGGCGCACATCTGGTTCCTGAAATCGCTGCCGTCCCGTATCGGCCTGCTGCTGGATATGCCGCTGCGCGATATCGAACGTGTACTGTACTTCGAATCCTACGTGGTTATCGAAGGTGGCATGACCAACCTCGAACGCAACCAGATTCTGACTGAAGAGCAGTACCTGGATGCGCTGGAAGAGTTCGGTGACGAATTCGACGCGAAAATGGGTGCGGAAGCGATCCAGGCGCTGCTGCGCAATATGGATCTGGAGCAGGAATGCGAACAGCTGCGTGAAGAGCTGAACGAAACCAACTCCGAAACCAAGCGTAAAAAGCTGACCAAGCGCATTAAGCTGCTGGAAGCGTTCGTTCAGTCTGGCAACAAGCCGGAATGGATGATCCTGACCGTTCTGCCGGTTCTGCCGCCAGATCTGCGTCCGCTGGTTCCGCTCGATGGCGGCCGTTTTGCGACTTCTGACCTGAACGATCTGTATCGTCGCGTCATTAACCGTAACAACCGTCTGAAACGTCTGCTGGATCTGGCTGCGCCGGACATCATCGTACGCAACGAAAAACGTATGCTGCAGGAAGCGGTTGACGCCCTGCTGGATAACGGCCGTCGCGGTCGTGCGATCACCGGTTCTAACAAACGTCCTCTGAAATCTTTGGCCGATATGATCAAAGGTAAACAGGGTCGTTTCCGTCAGAACCTGCTCGGTAAGCGTGTTGACTACTCCGGTCGTTCTGTTATCACCGTAGGTCCATACCTGCGTCTGCATCAGTGCGGTCTGCCGAAGAAAATGGCGCTGGAGCTGTTCAAACCGTTCATCTACGGCAAGCTGGAACTGCGTGGCCTGGCCACCACCATCAAAGCCGCTAAGAAAATGGTTGAGCGCGAAGAAGCCGTCGTTTGGGATATCCTGGACGAAGTTATCCGCGAACACCCGGTACTGCTGAACCGTGCGCCAACGCTGCACCGTTTAGGTATCCAGGCATTCGAACCGGTTCTGATCGAAGGTAAAGCTATTCAGCTGCACCCGCTGGTTTGTGCGGCCTATAACGCCGACTTCGATGGTGACCAGATGGCTGTTCACGTACCGCTGACGCTGGAAGCCCAGCTGGAAGCGCGTGCGCTGATGATGTCTACCAACAACATCCTGTCCCCGGCGAACGGCGAACCAATCATCGTTCCGTCTCAGGACGTTGTACTGGGTCTGTACTACATGACCCGTGACTGTGTTAACGCCAAAGGCGAAGGCATGGTGCTGACTGGCCCGAAAGAAGCGGAGCGTATTTATCGCGCCGGTCTGGCCTCTCTGCATGCGCGCGTTAAAGTGCGTATCACTGAATACGAAAAAGACGAGAATGGTGAATTCGTCGCGAAGACTAGCCTGAAAGACACGACCGTTGGCCGTGCCATTCTGTGGATGATCGTACCGAAAGGTCTGCCGTTCTCTATCGTGAACCAGGCGCTCGGTAAGAAAGCGATCTCCAAGATGCTGAACACCTGTTACCGTATTCTGGGCCTGAAACCGACCGTTATTTTTGCGGACCAGACGATGTACACCGGCTTTGCTTATGCAGCGCGTTCAGGTGCATCCGTTGGTATCGATGACATGGTCATCCCGGAGAAAAAATACGAAATCATCAGCGAAGCGGAAGCGGAAGTTGCTGAGATTCAGGAACAGTTCCAGTCTGGTCTGGTCACCGCGGGCGAGCGCTACAACAAAGTTATCGATATCTGGGCTGCGGCGAACGATCGTGTATCCAAAGCGATGATGGATAACCTGCAAACCGAAACCGTGATTAACCGTGACGGTCAGGAAGAGCAGCAGGTTTCCTTCAACAGCATCTACATGATGGCCGACTCCGGTGCGCGTGGTTCTGCGGCACAGATTCGTCAGCTGGCTGGTATGCGTGGTCTGATGGCGAAGCCGGATGGCTCGATCATCGAAACGCCGATCACCGCGAACTTCCGTGAAGGTCTGAACGTACTCCAGTACTTCATCTCCACCCACGGTGCGCGTAAAGGTCTGGCGGATACCGCACTGAAGACAGCGAACTCCGGTTACCTGACTCGTCGTCTGGTTGACGTTGCCCAGGACCTGGTCGTCACTGAAGACGACTGCGGCACCCTGGAAGGCATCACCATGACGCCGGTTATCGAAGGTGGCGACGTTAAAGAGCCGCTGCGCGATCGCGTACTGGGTCGTGTGACTGCTGAAGACGTTCTGAAGCCGGGTACCGCGGACATTCTGGTTCCACGCAACACGCTGCTGCATGAGCACTGGTGTGACCTGCTGGAAGAGAACTCCGTTGACTCCGTCAAAGTTCGTTCCGTTGTATCCTGTGACACCGACTTTGGTGTATGTGCGCACTGCTATGGTCGTGACCTGGCGCGTGGCCACCTCATCAACAAAGGTGAGGCTATCGGCGTTATCGCGGCACAGTCCATCGGTGAGCCGGGTACACAGCTGACGATGCGTACGTTCCACATCGGTGGTGCGGCATCTCGTGCGGCTGCTGAATCCAGCATCCAGGTGAAAAACAAAGGTAGCATCCGTCTGAGCAACGCGAAGTCGGTTGTGAACTCCAGCGGTAAACTGGTTATCACCTCGCGTAACACCGAGCTGAAACTGATCGACGAATTCGGTCGTACCAAAGAAAGCTATAAAGTGCCTTACGGCTCCGTTATGGCGAAAGGCGATGGCGAACAGGTTGCCGGCGGTGAAACCGTTGCAAACTGGGATCCGCATACCATGCCGGTTATCACCGAAGTGAGTGGTTTCGTCCGCTTCACTGACATGATCGACGGCCAGACCATTACTCGTCAGACCGACGAGCTGACCGGTCTGTCTTCGCTGGTGGTTCTGGATTCCGCAGAACGTACCTCCGGTGGTAAAGATCTGCGTCCGGCGCTGAAAATTGTTGATGCTCAGGGCAACGACGTTCTGATCCCAGGCACCGATATGCCTGCTCAGTACTTCCTGCCGGGTAAAGCGATTGTTCAGCTGGAAGATGGCGTACAGATCAGCTCTGGTGACACCCTGGCGCGTGTTCCGCAGGAATCCGGCGGTACCAAGGACATCACCGGTGGTCTGCCGCGCGTTGCGGACCTGTTCGAAGCACGTCGTCCGAAAGAGCCGGCAATCCTGGCTGAAATCAGCGGCATCATTTCCTTCGGTAAAGAAACCAAAGGGAAACGTCGTCTGGTTATCACCCCGGTAGACGGTAGCGAACCGTACGAAGAGATGATTCCGAAATGGCGTCAGCTGAACGTGTTCGAAGGTGAACGTGTAGAACGTGGTGACGTGGTTTCCGACGGTCCGGAAGCACCGCACGACATTCTGCGTCTTCGTGGCGTGCACGCGGTAACGCGTTACATCACCAACGAAGTGCAGGACGTTTACCGTCTGCAAGGCGTTAAGATTAACGATAAGCACATTGAAGTTATCGTTCGTCAGATGCTGCGTAAAGCGACCATCGAAAGTGCTGGTAGCTCCGACTTCCTCGAAGGCGAGCAGGTTGAATACTCCCGCGTTAAGATCGCTAACCGCGAGCTTGAAGCGAATGGCAAAGTGGCGGCAACCTATTCCCGCGACCTGCTGGGTATCACCAAAGCGTCTCTGGCAACCGAGTCCTTCATCTCCGCGGCCTCGTTCCAGGAGACCACTCGCGTGCTGACCGAAGCAGCCGTTGCGGGCAAACGCGACGAACTGCGCGGTCTGAAAGAGAACGTCATCGTGGGTCGTCTGATCCCGGCGGGTACCGGTTATGCGTACCACCAGGATCGTATGCGCCGTCGCGCAGCGGGCGAACAGCCAGCTGCCCCGCAGGTGAGCGTAGAAGAAGCGTCTGCCAACCTGGCAGAACTGCTGAACGCAGGCCTGGGCGGTTCTGACAACGATTAATCGTTGATGCACTGCTAAAAAGCCGGTCAGGTTTCCTGACCGGCTTTTTTATTGTTTGTCCGCCGCCTCACCCTCTTCTTTAATTACATTTACGACATATTAACGCCGCATATTTTTAGCAATTAATTCATATAAAATATTCATCCCCCGTTCACTGGAAAAACCTTTGTTTATCTATGGGTAAAAGTTCTACTCATATCAAAAAACAATCAATTCAAAGGCGATATATTCAAAATACCTAATGAATCATGGGATTACTTCTGCTGCTTTATCTTCGGAGCTACGGCTCTGGAGAGGGATCGCCGCATCTCATGCTTCTCCCGATAAGACGCAGAAATAATACCGGCAGGCAGGTGTTGGTCATTTCTTTTGGTCTGAGTGGACAGACTCTGGGGGCTGCATGGAATTTGCGATACAACTCATTATTATCTTAATTTGTCTGTTTTATGGTGCCCGAAAAGGCGGTATTGCGCTGGGCCTGTTGGGCGGCATCGGTTTGGTTATCCTTGTTTTTGTGTTCCATCTCCAGCCGGGTAAACCGCCGGTTGATGTGATGTTAGTCATCATTGCCGTTGTGGCCGCTTCGGCGACGCTACAGGCGTCGGGCGGGCTGGATGTTATGTTACAGATTGCCGAGAAGCTGCTGCGGCGCAACCCGAAATATGTTTCAATCGTCGCGCCTTTCGTCACCTGCACGCTGACCATTCTCTGCGGTACCGGACACGTGGTGTACACGATCCTGCCGATTATCTACGATGTCGCCATTAAGAATAACATTCGTCCGGAGCGTCCGATGGCGGCCAGCTCCATAGGTGCCCAGATGGGGATCATCGCCAGCCCGGTCTCGGTAGCGGTGGTGTCGCTGGTGGCGATGCTGGGGAATTTTACCTTTAACGGTAAACACCTGGAATTTCTCGACCTGCTGGCGATAACCATTCCGTCCACGCTGCTGGGGATCCTGGCGATTGGTATCTTCAGCTGGTTCCGTGGCAAAGATCTGGATAAAGACGAAGCCTTCCAGGCGTTTATTGCGGTACCGGAAAATCGCCATTACGTCTATGGCGATACGGCGACGCTGCTGGATAAAAAGCTGCCGACCAGCAACTGGATTGCGATGTGGATCTTCCTTGCTTCCATCGCCGTGGTGGCCTTACTCGGCGCGTTTTCCGAACTGCGTCCGGCCTTCGACGGTAAGCCGCTGTCGATGGTGCTGGTGATCCAGATGTTCATGCTGCTCTCCGGGGCATTGATCATCATCATTACCAAAACCAACCCGGCGTCGATTTCTAAAAATGAGGTTTTCCGTTCGGGAATGATCGCTATCGTCGCGGTATACGGCATCGCGTGGATGGCGGAAACTATGTTCGGCGCGCATATGACCGAGATTAAAGGTGTGCTCGGGGAGATGGTGAAGGAGTACCCGTGGGCTTACGCCATCGTACTGCTGCTGGTTTCGAAGTTTGTGAACTCTCAGGCGGCAGCGCTGGCGGCGATTGTTCCGGTGGCGCTGGCCATCGGCGTCGACCCGGCCTATATCGTGGCTTCCGCGCCGGCCTGCTATGGCTACTATATTCTGCCGACCTACCCAAGCGATCTGGCGGCGATCCAGTTCGACCGCTCAGGGACCACCCATATCGGCCGCTTTGTCATTAACCATAGCTTCATCCTGCCCGGGCTCATCGGCGTCGGTGTCTCCTGCGTGTTTGGCTGGGTATTCGCCGCGATGTATGGTTTTCTTTGAGAGGGGACGGGCGCCGGCAGCGGCGCCCGTTAAATCCGCGAGATTACTGCGCGAGCGGCAGACGACGATAGAGTTCAATCATATCGGTCGCCAGATCCTGAATGACCATGGCGTTCATCAGGTGGTCCTGAGAGTGAACGGTGATCAGGTTGACCGGCAGCTTACCGGTGCCTTCATCCAGGCCGATGAGCTGGGTCTGGATTTTATGCGCATGTTTGACGAACTCATGGGACTCGGCCATGGCCTGCTCGGCTGCCGCAAAGTCACCTTTCCGTGCTAACTGGAGAGCAGTGAGCGCCGCGCTACGTGCGGAACCGGCATTAACCAACAGCTCCATGATGATCGTTTCTAAATCTTCCATCGATTACTCCAGCATCTTCAGGGCTTTATCCAGAACGGCATCGCCTTTCATCATGCCGTAGTCCATCATATCGATCACCGCGACTTTCTTGCCGAATGGATCGGCCAGCGCCTGCAGTTTCGCCTGCTCATATTTCACCTGCGGGCCGAGTAAAATAATGTCGGCGGCGGCCAGGTTATCTTTAAACTCGGCGACCGGGACGGCCTTGATAGAAACCTCAACACCTTTTTTCTGCGCGGCATCTTGCATACGCTGAACCAGCATGCTGGTGGACATACCGGCGGCACAGCACAAAACGATATTCTTCATAGTCAGTGGCCCTTGTGTTCCGTGATGTCTTATCTTTATCGCGGCCCTGGCGATGCGACAACCGCTTTACCGTGATTGTGTGTAAGTCATCACACAAAAATTGAAACCGGTTTCATTTTTGCCGATAAAAATAAAAAAGCCCACCGAAGTGGGCGGCCGCGTCCTGTTGTCTCACGCGCGGAGGATGCGGTTTTTACCTTGTTGCTTGGCTTTATAAAGTGCCTCATCGACGCTCACCACCAGCTTATCCAGCGGCTCCATATTCCATTCCCCCAGTCCGGCGCTAAAGGTGACCGTCAGGCCATCTTCGCGCCAGGTACGCCGTTCGACGTTGACCCGCCATGTTTCCAGTAGCGTTCGGGCGTTATCGATGTGTTCGGCAGGAAAGACCACCGCGAACTCTTCACCGCCGTAGCGATAAAGGGAAATCTCCAGCGGCTGGAGGACCTGCAGCCCCTCGCGGGCGACGTTGCGCAGGACGATATCGCCGTTGAGGTGTCCCCAGGTGTCGTTGATCGATTTGAAGTTATCGATATCGACCAGGGCAAGGGCGAAAGGTTGGTGATCGTTCATCAGCGCGGCGATATCGCTGTCGAAGGCGCGGCGGTTTTTGCAGCCAGTGAGGGCGTCGATGGTGGCCTGGCGAACGTAGGTCAGTTCACGCTGTTTGTTGGTTTCAATGGCTTTACTCAGCATTGCCTCAAGGCGCGGAGCGCGTTTGACGTCGCCGGTTTTAATCGCATTGATGATATTCATCAGCACGGTACGGGAAGCATGACGCAGATAAAGGCCGAACAAGAGGATGATAATCGCCGCGAGTGAGAAACCGCCGATCACTAAGTTTGTCTCATGGCGCGTCAGATTGATCAGGGTGGCGTTATCGACACGGTAAATCACGAACCAGTCGGGATTGGTAAAGGAGTAGTAGTAATACCAGGTATCGCTCCTGACATCGTAAAGCTGCCCCTCTCCGCTGGTCATTTTATCCATCAGTTCGTCGCTGACGAAGGGTTTAAACAGCGCGCCCGGGTCGGAGTGCAGGACAACTTTGCCATCCCGCTGCACCACAAAAAATTCCCCCTGTACGGGGGCGACCATCTGCCGTAGCGCGAACCCCATGGAGGTGAGATCTAGATGAAAAGCCAGGCTGCCCTTGAGTTTACCCTCCGGAGTAATGATGGGTTTGAAAATGGTAATCGTCGGATGGTGGGTGAAAAAGTCCATATACGGGCTGGTGTAGTGGCTGAAGGTGCTGGCTTCTGCCTGTTTGATAAACCAGGGCCGCGTTTTGGGGTCGAAAGCCAGGCTGTCTTCATTTTTCAGTACTTCCGGGGCGCGCAGATAGTGGCCCTCGGTATCCGCCAGCGAGATGGATGAGACGCTTGGCATCATGTTCTGTAACTGCATTAGCGTGGTTAACCCTTTCTCCGGATCAACGTTCACCGCGCGGTTCAGTTCGTCATTACGGGCAAAGAAGGTGGCCGCGCGGCCGAGGATAAAATCATTTTCCCGCAGCAGCGTTTCCGTATAGTTGATGGCCAGGTTGTGGGTAAAGTTGCGGTTAATATCGTGATAATCTTCGAGAAAATCTTTCCGCTGTGCCAGGGTGACAAAAGTAGCAATCAGCATGAAACTGAGCAAAATGCCGGCAAACCCCACGACGATTGGTGTCGTAAAAGAGAGTTTTCTGTTGTGTAGCGCCATGAATCGTTAATCGTCCCGGATGTATAAACCAAGGGTCCGAACGCAGCTTGTGTCAGCGAGCCTGCCGATCGAATCAGTTAACTATTGCTCAATTATAACTCTGAGGCCTTCATCTATCGTGATTTATATTCGTCGATAATGAACCGGCCCTCGCGCAGCGCGGAGAGGCAGGGCGAAAATGAGGAAGAAAACGTTCGCCCTGGTCAGCGTCCGCTGCTGACCCGGGCAGAATAGAAAAACGGCGGCAATCGGGCGACTCCCCGTTTTTCATCTCTCGTGCAGGCACGCAAAATAATCAGCGGCTTGCAACATACTTCATGATGATTGCGAGGCGCGTCCCAGCCAGCTGTCCCAGTCTTTCCATACCGGCTGCAGGCCACGGGCGGCTAGTGCGCTGGCGACCTCTTCAGGGCGGCGATCGTCATGTGGGGCAAATTGCTCGAGCTCCGGATGATCGTCGGCGTAGCCGCCGGGCTGCGTTTTAGAGAAGGCGCTGACGTTATTGATCGCCAGCGGGATCACCTGGTCGCGGAACCAGGGTGATTCACGGGTTGAAAGCGACAGCTCAACCTCCGGCGCCAGCAGGCGGAAGGCGCAAATGGTCTGCACCAGCTGGCGCTCATCCATCAGCGAAGCTGGTTCAATACCGCCGGCGCAGGGACGCAGGCGCGGGAAGGAGACCGAGTAGCGGCTGCGCCAGTAGCGCTGTTGCAGCCACAGCAGGTGCTCGGCGACCATAAAGCAGTCCACCCGCCAGCTGTCGGAAAGACCAATCAACGCGCCGAGGCCGATCTTATCAATCCCCGCCTCGCCCAGGCGATCCGGTGTATCCAGCCGCCAGAAGAAATCCTGTTTTTTCCCTTTCAGATGGTGCTGGGCATACATGCTTTCATGGTAGGTCTCCTGATAGACCATTACCCCGTCGAGCCCCAGCGTTTTCAGCTCGGCATACTCTTCGGTCGCCAGCGGCTGCACCTCCATATGCAGCGAGGCAAACTGGCTGCGGATAGCCGGCAGGTGCTGGCGGAAATAATCCATTCCCACCTTGCCCTGATGCTCGCCGGTCACCAGCAGCAGATGCTCAAAGCCCAGGTCGCGGATCGCGGCGCACTCGCGGGCAATCTCGGCGGCATCCAGCGTCTTGCGCTTAATGCGATTGCTCATTGAGAAGCCGCAGTAGGTGCAGTCATTGGCGCACAGGTTGGAGAGATACAGTGGTACGTAAAAGCTGACGGTATTGCCGAAGCGCTGCCGGGTGAGCCGCTGCGCGCGCTGGGCCAGCGGTTCAAGATAGTTGGCCGCCGCCGGTGAAAGCAGGGCCATCATGTCGTCACGGGTGAGCTGTTTGGCCGCCAGCGCCCGTTCGACGTCGGCGGCGGTTTTGCTGTTGATGCGCAGGCGGATGTCGTCCCACTCCAGCTCCCGCCAGCGATCGCTGAAGGTTTTCATGCCAGCGCCTCCAGGAATCCGGTCAGCGGGCTGGTGGCCTGCGCCTGCGTACTGCGTGCCCCCGGTCCGGCCTGACGCGCCAGTAATCCGGCATCGACTGCCATACGGAAGGCGTGGGCCATGGTCACGGGGTCGTCGGCGACGGCAATGGCGGTATTGACCAGCACCGCATCTGCGCCCATCTCCAGCGCCTGCGCCGCATGGCTCGGCACGCCGATCCCGGCATCAACCACCACCGGTACCGTCGCCTGTTCGATAATAATCTCCAGCATAGCCCTGGTTTCCAGCCCCTGATTGGAGCCGATCGGCGCACCCAGCGGCATCACCGCCGCGCAGCCAGCCTCTTCCAGCCGTTTACACAGCACCGGATCGGCGCCACAGTAGGGCAGGACGACGAACCCTTCGCGCACCAGCAGCTCCGCCGCCTTCAGGGTTTCAATCGGGTCAGGCAGCAGCCAGCGGGCATCCGGGTGGATCTCCAGCTTCAGCCAGTGGGTGCCCAGGGCTTCCCGCGCCAGGCGGGCGGCAAACACCGCCTCTTCCGCCGTCTTGGCGCCTGAGGTATTCGGCAGCAGGTTAACGCCCGCCGCCAGCAGCGGCGCGAGAATCGCGTCATTGTTCTGGCGTAAATCGACGCGCTTCATCGCCAGCGTCACCAGCTGGCTTCCCGAGGCGCGAATCGCCTCAACCATCACCTCCGGGGCGGCGAATTTGCCGGTACCGGTAAAAAGATGGGATTCAAACGTTTTGTCTGCAATACGTAACATGTCAACCTCCAGCGATAACCTGAAAAAGCAGGATCCGATCGCCTTCCTGTAAGAGATGATCTTCCCACCGGTCGCGCGGCAGGATGTGTTGATTAAGCGCCAGCGCAACGCCCGGCTGCAGCTGTTCGAGCTGGGTCAGCAGGGCGCTGACGCTGAGATTGTCGGCACATGCCAGCGGCTCGTCGTTAAACCAAATCTGCATGCCGCCCTCCGCACACCGGGCAATTCCGGGAGCGCTGTAGCGCCAGATTACGCCAGTTGCTGGTGCGGGCGTCGAACAGCCGCAGGGTATTACGCGGCGTCGTCATGCCGCTGAGCAGCTTAATCGCCTCCAGCGCCTGCAGCGTGCCCATCATGCCGACGACCGGGCCGACGATCCCCGCGGTGCGGCAGTTGCGCTGCGGTTCGTCGCTATCCGGCCACAGGCAGCGATAGCAGCCCTGCGCCCAGGGGGGAGTGAGCACCATCAACTGACCGCCGAAGCCGACGGCGCTGGCGGTCACTAACGGGGTGTTGAGGGCCACACAGGCGGCGTTGATTGCCTGGCGGGTCACCATGTTATCGGTGCAGTCCAGCACCACGTCCGCTTTCGCCACCTCAGCGCGCAGCGCCTCGCCGCTCAGACGTTGCTGGAACGCAACCAGTTTGATCTGCGGGTTTAGCTGACTGAGCCGGGTCTTTGCCGCCGCGGCTTTTGGCCGGTCGATATCCTCGCTGGTGAACAGGATCTGCCGCTGCAGATTGCTGAGATGCACGGCGTCGTCATCGGCCAGGGTCAGCGTCCCGACGCCCGCTCCGGCAAGATAGAGCGCCGCCGGGGAGCCCAGCCCGCCAAGGCCGATAATCAGCACCCGGCTGGCTAACAGTTTCTGCTGCCCCTCGATGGCGATATCTTCCAGCAGCAGCTGGCGGCTATAGCGCATAAAGTCGTGATCATTCATCGCCTGCTCCCGCCAGCGCCAGCAGCTGGTCTGTCGCTGCCCGCCAGTCCGCCGCCTGGGTAATAGCGCTGACCACCGCGATGCTGCCGACGCCGGTCGCCAGTACGCCCGGCGCTTTTTCCAGACTGATGCCGCCGATCGCGACGGTGGGGTAATCCGCCAGGCGTTGAATATGTCTGGCTAGCTGGTCGAGGCCCTGCGGCGCGGAAGGCATCTGTTTGGTTTGCGTCGGGAAGACATGGCCCAGCGCGATGTAAGAGGGGCGCGCCGCCAGCGCGACATCAATTTCCATATCGTCGTGAGTGGAGACACCCAGACGCAGTCCGGCTTTGCGGATAGCGCTCAGATCGGTGGTTTCCAGATCTTCTTGCCCCAGGTGTACCCCGTAGGCCTGATGCTTAATCGCCAGCTGCCAGTAATCGTTAATGAACAACCGGGCGTGATAGCGGCGGCCAAGGGCGATGGCGGCGATCACGTCATCCTCCACGTCGCTGTCACGTTGGTCTTTGATGCGCAGTTGAAGAGTACGCACTCCCGCCTCCAGCAGGCGCTCAATCCACGCCACGCTGTCAACCACCGGGTAGAGTCCAAGACGAAATGGGACGGGTGGAAAATCAGGTTGATACATCAGGCTTCCTCCTGTTTCAGGTAGATTTCGCCGCCACGGGCGCGGAAGTGATGCGACATATCGGCCATGCCAGCTTCGATATTTTGCTTCGCGGCGTAGTCGCGGACTTCCTGGGTGATTTTCATCGAACAGAATTTCGGCCCGCACATGGAGCAGAAATGGGCGACCTTGCCGGACTCCTGCGGCAGGGTTTCATCGTGATAGGCCCGCGCGGTGAAGGGGTCGAGCGCGAGGTTGAACTGGTCTTCCCAGCGGAATTCGAAACGCGCTTTGGACATCGCGTTGTCGCGGATCTGCGCCCCGGGGTGGCCTTTCGCGAGGTCGGCGGCGTGGGCGGCGATTTTGTAGGTAATCAGCCCCTGTTTCACATCCTCTTTGTTGGGCAGGCCGAGATGCTCTTTTGGCGTGACGTAGCACAGCATCGCGCAGCCAAACCAGCCAATCATTGCCGCGCCGATACCGGAAGTGAAATGGTCGTAGCCCGGCGCGATGTCGGTGGTGAGCGGGCCTAAGGTGTAGAATGGCGCTTCGTGGCAATGCTCCAGCTCTTCGGTCATATTGCGGCGGATCATCTGCATCGGCACGTGGCCGGGGCCTTCAATCATCACCTGCACGTCATACTCCCAGGCGATTTTCGTCAGTTCGCCCAGCGTATGCAGCTCGGCGAACTGCGCCTCGTCGTTGGCGTCCTGGATCGAGCCGGGGCGCAGACCATCGCCGAGGGACAGCGACACGTCATAGGCGGCGCAGATTTCACAGATTTCGCGGAAGTGCTGGTAGAGGAAGTTTTCCTGATGGTGCGACAGGCACCATTTGGCCATGATTGAACCACCGCGCGACACGATACCTGTCAGGCGCTTCGCGGTCATCGGCACGTAGCGCAGCAGTACGCCGGCGTGAATCGTGAAGTAGTCGACGCCCTGTTCGGCCTGTTCCAGCAGGGTATCGCGGAAGGCTTCCCAGGTCAGGTTCTCGGCAATGCCGTTGACCTTCTCCAGCGCCTGGTAAATCGGAACGGTACCAATCGGCACCGGGCTGTTGCGCAGGATCCACTCGCGGGTTTCGTGGATATAGCGGCCGGTGGAGAGGTCCATCACCGTGTCGGCGCCCCAGCGGGTTGACCAGACCAGTTTTTCCACCTCCTCTTCGATGGAAGAGGTCACCGCCGAGTTGCCGATATTGGCATTCACTTTCACCAGGAAATTGCGGCCGATAATCATCGGCTCAGATTCCGGGTGGTTGATGTTGGCGGGGATGATGGCGCGTCCGGCGGCAACTTCATCGCGGACGAACTCGGGGGTAATGTTTTCCGGCAGGCGGGCACCGAAGCCTTCCCCGGCATGCTGCTGGCGCAGAACCTCGCTGCGGATACGTTCGCGACCCATGTTTTCGCGAATGGCGATGAACTCCATCTCCGGGGTGACGATCCCCTGGCGGGCGTAGTGCAGTTGGGTAACGCATTTCCCGGCGACGGCGCGTTTGGGTGTCAGCAGGCCGCTGAAGCGCAGCTCATCGAGACCGTCATCGGCCAGCCGCGCTTTGGTATAGGCCGAGCTGCGTTCGCTGAGCGGAGCGCAGTCGTTACGCGCGTCGATCCACGGCTGGCGCAGCTTTGCCAGCCCCTGGCGGACATCAATGCCAATATCCGGGTCGCCATAAGGGCCGGAGGTGTCATATACCGGGATCGGTTCATTGGCTTCGTACCGGGGGTTATCTTTATCGCCGCCGACGAGGGTCGGGCTGAGCTCAATTTCACGCATCGGGACGCGGATATCCGCTTGTGAGCCGTGAACGTAGATGCGGCGTGAATTGGGAAAAGCGGTACCTGCCAGCGTATCAATGAATCGCTGCGCGTGCTCGCGTTGTTCCCGACGGGTGAGTTTGGTAGTAGACATAGCGCATTCCAGTTAAAAAAGGAGATGGCTTGTCAGACGACGGATGGAGTAACAGATGCGACCGATCCAGAACGGACAGGTGCGACCAGCAGTTTACTCTTGTTCCCTTCGCAGGTATTAGCCTGATCAGGTTCCGCGGATCCCGAATTAACGGTCTCAGCCTTTTCCACTTTAGCCAGCGCATGGAAAATAGGCACTCCGACAAGATGACGTCCCCTCCGGAGAGGGGGAATGGAGGTAAACTACTCGTTAATTGCGCACAACTCAAGCGGTCGGCGCAATATTATCGCGCACGTCGTTGCTCAGGTTATGCGCGACGGCGAGGGCGATCAGTTTATCCTCCAGCGCGAAACGTGCTTCCAGCGACTCGCCGATATCCGACAGCGCCTGCTGAAATTCAAGGTAGTTATCGTGATCGATAGCGTTTTCGAGGCAGGTATCGTAGTAGTCCATCATCTGCTGGGTATTGGCTTCCAGCTGTGGATAAAGCCGGGTGGCGGCTAAAAGTGGGGTATCGCCTTCCATTTCGCCAATAATGCGTTCATAAATACTAAAATGACCGGATGAGAGGTAATCCACCAGACTTTGGCAAAAGTCATCCAGCGCCTTTTCGTTTAGCCGCATAAATGACTCTTTGCCCGGTTTCAGGCCAACCAGATTGTAGTAAGCCACGAGCAGATGCTTACGCACTTGTAGCCAGCGATCGACCAGTTCATTACTACCGCCAACGCGCTCCGTCAGATTTTCCAGCTGGTTTAGCATGATTGACTCCGCTAGTTTTGATTTAAATCTGCTCACCAAAATGTAAATATAATGTTAACAACATGCCAGTGAAGCAAAGGTAGTGCAATAGATATGGATCGTATTATTGAAAAATTAGATCGCGGCTGGTGGGTTGTCAGTCACGAACAAAAATTATGGTTGCCTGGTGGAGAATTACCACATGGCGAAGCGGTTAATTTTGATCTTGTCGGACAGCATGCGCTGCATATTGGCGAGTGGCAGGGCGAGTCCGTCTGGATGGTGCGCCAGGATCGCCGCCATGACATGGGATCGTTACGCCAGGTTCTGGATCAGGATCCGGGTCTCTTCCAGCTGGCGGGGCGAGGGATCCAGCTCGCCGAATTTTATCGATCGCATAAATTTTGCGGCTACTGTGGCCATCCGATGCATGCCAGCAAAAGCGAATGGGCGATGCTGTGCAGCCACTGCCGTGAACGCTATTACCCGCAAATTGCCCCCTGCATTATCGTCGCTATCCGTCGCGATGATTCGATCCTGTTGGCGCAACATACCCGCCATCGTAACGGCGTGCACACCGTGCTGGCCGGGTTTGTCGAAGTGGGTGAAACCCTTGAGCAGGCGGTGGCCCGCGAGGTGATGGAGGAGAGCGGCATCAAGGTGAAAAACCTGCGCTATGTGACCTCTCAGCCGTGGCCGTTCCCGCAGTCGCTGATGACCGCTTTTATGGCGGATTACGCGGATGGCGATATCGTGGTCGACAAAAAAGAGCTGCTGACCGCGGACTGGTACCGCTATGACAATCTGCCGCTCCTGCCACCGCCGGGCACGGTGGCGCGTCGGCTTATCGAAGATACGGTGGCGATGTGTCGGGCAGAGTTCGAGTGACATGTTACACTGGGCGCATCAACGCTAAAGGAATGTAAAAATGACCGAACTGAAAAACGATCGTTACCTGCGCGCGCTGCTGCGTCAGCCGGTTGATGTCACCCCGGTGTGGATGATGCGCCAGGCGGGCCGCTATTTACCGGAGTACAAAGCCACCCGTGCGCAAGCGGGCGACTTTATGTCGCTGTGTAAAAATGCCGAGCTGGCCTGCGAAGTGACGCTCCAGCCGCTGCGCCGTTACCCGCTGGATGCGGCGATCCTCTTTTCGGACATCCTGACGATCCCGGACGCCATGGGTCTGGGGCTGTACTTTGAAGCTGGCGAAGGTCCGCGCTTCACCTCGCCGATAAAAAGCAAAGCCGACGTCGACAAGCTGCCAATCCCGGATCCGGAGCAGGAACTGGGCTATGTCATGAACGCCGTGCGTACCATTCGCCGCGAACTGAAAGGCGAAGTGCCGCTGATCGGCTTCTCCGGTAGCCCCTGGACGCTGGCGACCTACATGGTGGAAGGCGGCAGCAGCAAAGCGTTCACTGTGATCAAAAAGATGATGTACGCCGAACCGCAGGCGCTGCATGCGCTGCTGGAGAAGCTGGCGAAGAGCGTCACCCTGTACCTCAACGCGCAGATCAAAGCCGGCGCGCAGTCGGTGATGATTTTCGACACCTGGGGCGGGGTGCTGACCGGTCGCGACTATCAGCAGTTCTCGCTCTACTACATGCATAAAATTGTCGATGGCCTGCTGCGGGAGAATGAAGGCCGCCGCGTGCCGGTGACCCTGTTCACCAAAGGCGGTGGCCAGTGGCTGGAAGCGATGGCGGAGACCGGCTGTGATGCGCTGGGACTCGACTGGACCACCGATATCGCCGATGCTCGCCGTCGTGTAGGTCACAAAGTGGCGCTCCAGGGCAATATGGACCCGTCGATGCTGTATGCTCCCGCCCCGCGTATTGAAGAGGAAGTGGCGACTATTCTCGCCGGCTTCGGCCAGGGCGAAGGCCATGTCTTTAACCTTGGTCACGGCATCCATCAGGATGTCGACCCGCAGCATGCGGGCGTCTTTGTTGAGGCGGTGCATCGTCTTTCCACACCCTATCATCAATAGGAGATAAGCCGTATGGATTTAGCCGCGCTACGTACCCAACAACAACAGTTAGCCGCGTCGGTCGAGCGAGCGGATCGACTGGATCGCGACCCGCCGGCGTTGATCGGCGGCGCGGATGTCGGGTTTGAGCAGGAAGGGGAAGTGACCCGGGCTGCGATGGTGCTGCTGACCTGGCCTGAGCTTGAGCTGGTGGAGTATCAGGTGGCGCGCGTCGCCACCACCATGCCCTATATTCCCGGCTTTCTCTCATTTCGCGAAACACCTGCGCTGCTGGCGGCGTGGGAGCAGCTTTCGCAAAAACCGGACCTGCTCTTCGTCGACGGCCACGGTATCTCCCATCCCCGGCGGCTCGGCGTCGCCAGCCATTTTGGTCTGATGATTGACGTGCCGACCATCGGGGTGGCGAAAAAACGGCTGTGCGGAAAAATCGGCGAACTGGGTGATGAGCCCGGCGCACTGGCCCCGCTGATGGATAAAAATGAGCAACTGGCCTGGGTCTGGCGCAGCAAAGTGCGCTGCAACCCGCTGTTTATTAGCACCGGTCACCGGGTGGGCATGGACAGCGCCTTAATGTGGGTTGAACGCTGCATGCGAGGCTATCGTCTCCCCGAGCCGACGCGCTGGGCCGATGCGGTGGCGTCCCGTCGTCCGTCGTTTGTGCGTTGGCAAGCAAATCACGGCTGATTCAGGTACACTGCGCCTAATTTCTGACTTCGAGAATTCATCATGTTACAAAACCCGATTCACCTGCGCCTGGAGAAGCTGGAAAGCTGGCAGCATGTCACTTTTATGGCCTGCCTGTGCGAGCGTATGTACCCTAACTACGCCATGTTCTGCAAGCAAACCGAGTTCGGCGACGGCCAGCTGTACCGTCGTATCCTGGACCTGATCTGGGAAACGCTGACGGTTAAAGATGCGAAGGTGAATTTCGACAGTCAGCTGGAGAAGCTGGAAGAGGCCATCCCGGCGGCAGATGATTTCGACCTGTACGGTGTTTACCCGGCTATAGACGCCTGCGTGGCGTTGAGCGAACTGATCCATTCGCGTCTGAGCGGTGAAACACTTGAGCACGCGATTGAGGTGAGCAAGACATCCATCACCAGCGTGGCGATGCTGGAAATGACCCAGGCCGGTCGCGAAATGACCGATGAAGAGCTGAAAGCGAACCCGGCGGTAGAGCAGGAATGGGATATTCAGTGGGAAATTTTCCGCCTGCTGGCCGACTGCGAAGAGCGTGACCTTGAGCTGATAAAAGGTCTGCGCGCGGACCTGCGTGAGGCCGGTGAGAGCAATATTGGTATAAATTTTCAGCAGTGAGACCAGAAAACGTGATTTACCGCCTGAATTGTAGCGTCTGAAGGCTTCCATTCCGCCCCCCGTCTGGTCTACATTTGGAGGGCGAAAAAAAGTGGCTATCGGTGCGTGTATGCAGGAGGGTGCTTTTTTGGCATTTCCGTCGCACTCGATGCTTAGCAAGCGATAAACACATTGTAAGGATAACTTATGAACAAGACTCAACTGATTGATGTAATTGCGGACAAAGCTGACCTGTCCAAAGCACAGGCTAAAGCTGCCCTGGAATCTACCCTGGCTGCAATTACTGAGTCTCTGAAAGAAGGTGATGCTGTTCAACTGGTTGGTTTCGGTACCTTCAAAGTGAACCACCGCGCTGAGCGTACTGGCCGCAACCCGCAGACCGGTAAAGAGATCAAAATCGCTGCAGCTAACGTGCCGGCATTTGTTTCTGGCAAAGCACTGAAAGACGCAGTTAAGTAAGACCGCGTGGCAGTGAACAGTTTTATCGAAGGGGCTATTAAGCCCCTTTTGTCTGTCTGGCGCCGGCCTCTGGCGCTGGCGGGCATCCTGTTGCTGACTGCCTGCAGCCACGACGCCTCGCTTCCACCGTTTACCGCCAGCGGTTATGCGGACAACCAGGGGGCGATGCGTATCTGGCGTAAAGATTCAGGTGATGAAGTCCATCTTCTCGCCGCTTTCAGCCCGTGGCGTCACGGGGATACCTCGACCAGTGAATATCGCTGGCAGGGCGATCAATTGACGTTTATCGAACTCAATGTCTACGGTAAGCCGCCGGAACATATTCGCGCCCGCTTCGACGCGCAGGGCGATCTCAGCTTTATGCAGCGGGAAGTCGACGGGCAGAAGCAACAGCTCTCCAGCGACCAGGTCGCACTGTATCGTTATCGCGCCGAGCAGATCCGCCAGACCAGCGATGCTCTCCGGCAGGGACGCGTCGTCCTGCGTCAGGGGCGCTGGAACGCTGCCGCGCATACCGTGTTGACCTGTGAAGGTCAGACGGTGAAGCCTGACCTCGATAGCCGGGCCCTGGCGCATATTGAACGTCGCCAGAGTCATTCCTCCGCCGCGGTGAGCATCGCCTGGCTGGAGGCGCCTGAAGGCTCTCAACTATTGCTGGTCGCCAATGAAAACTTCTGCACCTGGCAGCCGACAGAAAAAAGCTTCTAACGATTACCAGTGGTTCATGCCCCTATGACCACCGCCGTTACCGCGGCAGCCGTTGTATCCCATTCCTGCGCCACGGGGAACGCCCGCCTCAGCCAGGGCGACATCAAACTTCACCCGCTGCTGATCCAGCTTCTGGCGTAAGCCTTCCATCTCCTGAGCGACAGCTTCAATCTTTCCACTGTCCGGCTTTTGCGTCGTGAGCAGCGCATTGTACTCATAGCGTTTGGACTGCAGCTGCTGGCGCAGGGCGCTGGTTTGCGCAGCGTAATCGTTATGCAGCTTTTGCGCGGTAGCCTGCTGCTCCTGGGTCAGCTGGCTGTAACCCTGATTGCCCATCCCGGTGTTATTGCCCCAATGATGGTTGGCCCAGGCCGCGTTGCTGCCAAAGGTCAGTACGGCAAGGGTGACGAGGGTGAGAGGTAAGTTACGGTTCCGTTTCATGGCATTATCTCCTGTGTGGTTTCTCTCGTTATTGCATCTTCCATGCCAGCCTGAAAAAGCCCGCCCGTACGGGCCTGCCGGAGGAGCCGATGGGGAAGGTGAGTAAAAATGACCCGTTCCTGGCGGGTCAGGTGGGTCATTTTTACTCGCTAAACCGCAGGCGATATGTTTGAGAACAGGATTGACGGCGTGGGAAAATGGCATGATTTCTGCTGAAGGATCCTGCAGAAAGCGAAAAAGAGATGACAAGGACTCACCGATGAAGATCAAACCTTTCTCCCGGCACGCCACTGCGGACGCCCTGAGCTGGTTGCTGACCGGCACAATGGTGCTGTTGGTCATGCTGTTCTCCGTAATGATCGTCCGCGACTATGGTCGTGAGACGACCGCCGCCCGACAAACCATTGAGGAGAAGGGGAGCGTGCTGATCCGCGCGCTGGAGTCTGGCACGCGCGTCGGGATGGGGATGCGTATGCATCATGCGCAGCTGCAGGCCCTGCTGGAAGAGATGGCCTGGCAGCCTGGAGTGCTGTGGTTCGCGGTGACCGATGAAAACGGTAAAATCATCGCCCATAGCGATCCGCAACAGGTGGATAACGCGCTGTACAGTCCGGCGCAGATGCGCGAACTCCACGTGAGCGAACAGGCCCGCTGGCGCCGGCTTAGCGAACCGCAGCCGGCGCTGGAGATCTATCGCCAGTTCCGCCCGCTCAATCCTTCTCGCGGCCATCATATGGGGATGATGAATCGCGGCAACAGCGCGCTGGCTCAGCCCACTGTCCCGCAGGTGATTTTTATCGCCTTTGATAGCCGCGAGCTGGATGCGGCGCAGGCCCGCGGCCAGCGTAACATGATGATCATGCTGGGTGCCGCGGCGCTGGTCATCGCGGCGACGATCCTCGCTCAGTTCTGGTTCCGCCGCTATCGTCGCTCACGCCAGCAGCTGCTGGAGGCGATGGCCCGCAAAGAAAAGCTGGTGGCGCTTGGCCATCTGGCGGCGGGTGTCGCGCATGAGATCCGCAATCCGCTCTCTTCGATTAAAGGGCTGGCGAAGTATTTTGCCGAACGCACTCCCCCAGGCGGCGAAGCGCAGCAATTAGCCCAGGTGATGGCGAAAGAAGCCGACCGCCTGAACCGGGTGGTCAGCGAGCTGCTGGAGCTGGTCCGGCCCGCGCATTTAAATTACCAGCCGGTGGATATCAACGCGCTTATCCGGCACTCATTGCAGCTGGTAAGCCAGGATGCGCAGAGTCGCGGGATCGCACTGCAATTTACTCCGCGTCCTGAATTAACCTCGATTAACGCCGACCCCGACCGTCTGAACCAGGTGCTGTTGAATCTGTATCTGAACGCGATGCAGGCGATTGGCCGCGACGGCGTCATTCGCGTATCGGCAAGCGAAGCCGATCGTCAGCGGGTGAAAATCGTCGTCACGGATAGCGGTAAGGGGATGAGCGATGAAGAGCTGCAGGCCATCTTCACACCGTATTTCACCACTAAGGCGGACGGCACCGGACTGGGGCTGGCGGTGGTACAGAATATTATCGAACAACATGGCGGGACAATCCGCGCCGAAAGCCAGCCGGGGGCCGGAGCGATATTTACGCTTTGGCTACCGGTGGATGCTCAACGGAGGGAAGATGAGCAGCGATAAAGTACAGATTCTGGTTGTCGATGATGACGTCAGCCACTGCACAATTCTGCAGGCGCTGCTGCGCGGCTGGGGCTATCAGGTGGCGTTAGCTCACAACGGCCTGCAGGCGCTGGAGCAGATCCAGAACCAGGTCTTCGACCTGGTGCTGTGCGATATCCGTATGGCGGAGATGGACGGTATCGCGACGTTAAAAGAGATAAAAGCCTATAACCCGGCGATACCGGTGCTGATCATGACGGCGTTTTCCAGCGTCGGTACGGCGGTGGAGGCCATTAAGTCCGGGGCGCTGGATTATCTGGTCAAACCGCTGGATTTTGACACCCTGCAGCAGACGCTGGTTCAGGCGCTGGCACACACGCAACAGAGCAAGATCGATCCCAGCGTTGCGACGGATTCACGGTGGGGCATGATTGGCGAAAGCCCGGCGATGCAGGCGCTTATCAACAATATTACGCTGGTGGCGCCCTCGGACGCGACGGTGCTGATCTGCGGCGAATCGGGGACCGGTAAAGAACTGGTGGCGCGCGCCATTCACGCCTGCAGCGAGCGCCGCGACAAGCCGCTGGTGACGCTAAACTGCGCGGCGCTCAATGAGTCGCTGCTGGAATCCGAGCTGTTCGGCCATGAAAAAGGGGCGTTTACCGGCGCGGAACGGCGGCGGGAAGGGCGTTTTGTCGAGGCGGATGGCGGCACGCTGTTCCTTGATGAAATTGGTGATATCTCACCGCTGATGCAGGTGCGTCTGCTGCGGGCGATTCAGGAACGCGAGGTGCAGCGCGTTGGCAGTAACCAGACGCTTGCCGTTGATGTGCGGCTGATTGCCGCTACCCATCGTAATCTGGCGGAGGAGGTGAGCGCCGGGCGCTTTCGCCAGGATCTCTATTATCGCCTGAACGTCGTGACCATTGATATGCCGCCGCTGCGTCAGCGCCGGGAAGACATTCCTCTACTGGCGCAACACTTTCTTAAGCGCTATGCCGAACGCAATCGCAAAACGGTGCAGGGGTTTACGCCGCAGGCGATGGATCTGCTGATCCACTACCCCTGGCCGGGTAATATCCGTGAACTGGAAAACGCGGTGGAGCGGGCGGTGGTGCTGCTGACCGGAAACTATATCTCCGAACGAGAACTGCCGCTGGCGATAGCGGGCACGCCGTTGCCGTCGGGTGGTAGCGAGAACGCGCTGATTCAGCCGTTAGTGGAAGTTGAAAAAGAGGTGATTCTGGCGGCGCTGGAAAAAACGGGCGGCAACAAAACTGAAGCCGCCCGTCAGTTAGGCATTACGCGGAAAACGCTGCTGGCAAAACTTAGCCGTTAGCTTTTTCACGTTCGATGGCGCGCCAGCCGATATCGTTACGGCTAAAGCTGCCGTCCCAGCGAATATCGGTCAGCAGTTGATAGGCGCGCTGCTGCGCCTGCGCCACGGTTTCACCCAGCGCGGTCACGCACAGCACGCGCCCGCCGTTGGTGACGACGCGCTGGTCGTCTGCCAGTTTGGTGCCGGCATGGAAGACTTTACCATCTGCCGCTTCCTGCTGCGGCAGGCCGAAGATCTCATCACCCGTGTTGTAATTGCCCGGATAGCCGCCGGCGGCAACCACCACACCCAGCGACGCGCGGCCATCCCACTCGGAGGTTTTCTCGTCCAGTTTGCCCGCGCAGGCGGCGAGGCACAGATCTACCAGGTCGGACTTCATGCGCAGCATGATCGGCTGGGTTTCCGGATCGCCAAAGCGGCAGTTGAACTCAATTACCTTCGGGTTACCCTGTTTGTCGATCATCAGACCGGCATACAGAAAACCAGTATAGGTATTGCCTTCAGCGGCCATGCCTTTCACGGTTGGCCAGATAATCCGCTCCATGGTGCGCTGATGGACTTCATCAGTCACGACCGGCGCCGGAGAATAAGCGCCCATCCCACCGGTGTTCGGGCCGGTATCGCCGTTGCCGACGCGTTTGTGATCCTGGCTGGTGGCCATCGGCAGGACGTGCTCGCCGTCGACCATCACAATAAAGCTGGCCTCTTCGCCATCGAGGAACTCTTCAATCACGATACGGTGGCCAGCATCGCCAAAGGCGTTGCCGGCCAGCATATCTTCGACCGCCGCTTCGGCTTCCTCAAGGGTCATCGCCACGATAACGCCTTTACCTGCCGCCAGACCGTCGGCTTTGATGACGATCGGCGCGCCTTTCTCCCGCAGATAAGCCAGCGCAGGCTCGACCTCGGTGAAGTTCTGGTATTCCGCCGTCGGGATATGATGACGGGCGAGGAAATCTTTGGTGAAGGCTTTTGAGCCTTCCAGCTGCGCGGCGCCTTCGGTTGGCCCAAAGATGGTCAGCCCTGCGGCACGAAACGCGTCAACCACGCCAATGACCAGCGGCGCTTCCGGGCCAACGATGGTCAGATCGATGTTCTCATCCTGCGCAAAGCGAAGCAGCGCCGGAATATCGGTGACGCCGATGGCGACGTTTTGCAGCGCCGGCTCCAGGGCGGTACCCGCGTTGCCCGGCGCGACATAGACGGTATCAACCAGCGGTGACTGGGCCGCTTTCCAGGCCAGCGCGTGTTCGCGCCCGCCGTTGCCGATTACTAATACTTTCATCTGCTGCTCCGTGAATTAATGGCGGAAGTGGCGCATGTCGGTGAAGATCATGGCGATACCATGTTCGTCCGCGGCGGCAATCACTTCTTCGTCGCGGATAGAGCCGCCCGGCTGGATCACACAGGTGATGCCTACTGCGGCTGCGGCATCAATGCCGTCGCGGAACGGGAAGAAGGCGTCAGAGGCCATGGCGGAGCCTTTCACTTCCAGACCTTCGTCACCGGCTTTAATCCCGGCAATTTTCGCTGAGTAGACGCGGCTCATCTGACCGGCGCCTATGCCGATGGTCATGTTGTCTTTGGCATAGACGATGGCGTTGGATTTAACGAATTTCGCCACTTTCCAGCAGAACAGCGCATCGCGCAGTTCCTGCTCGCTCGGCTGACGTTTGCTGACCACGCGCAGTTCGCCCGCAGTGACCATGCCGAGATCGCGGTCCTGAACCAGCAGGCCGCCATTGACACGTTTGAAATCGAGGCCGGCAACGCGAGTATCCCACTGGCCACAGACCAGTACGCGGACGTTCTGTTTCGCGGCGGTGATCTTCAGCGCTTCTTCGCTGGCGGACGGCGCGATGATCACTTCGACGAACTGGCGAGAGATGATCGCCTGCGCGGTTTCTGCATCCAGCTCGCGGTTAAAGGCGATGATGCCGCCGAACGCGGAGGTTGGGTCGGTTTTGTATGCGCGATCGTAGGCGTCGAGAATCGAGTCGCTGACGGCAACGCCGCATGGGTTAGCGTGCTTGACGATCACGCAGGCTGGCTCATTGAACTCTTTCACGCACTCCAGCGCCGCATCGGTATCGGCAATGTTGTTATAGGAGAGCGCTTTACCCTGCAGCTGGGTAGCGGTTGCCACGGAAGCTTCTTTGACATTCTCTTCTATATAGAAGGCAGCCTGCTGGTGGCTGTTTTCGCCGTAGCGCATATCCTGCTTCTTAATGAAGTTCAGATTCAGGGTGCGCGGGAAGCGGCCAGCGGCTTCTTTGCTTTCGCCGTGATAGGCCGGAACCATGCTGCCGAAGTAGTTAGCGATCATGCTGTCGTAAGCGGCGGTGTGTTCGAAGGCTTTAATGGCGAGATCGAAGCGGGTGTTCAGCGTCAGGGAGCCTTCGTTGGCGTCCATCTCATTAATGATGGCGTCATAGTCGCTGCTCTTCACTACGATAGCGACGTCTTTATGGTTCTTCGCTGCGGAGCGCACCATAGTCGGGCCGCCGATATCAATGTTTTCCACCGCGTCTTCCAGCGAGCATCCTTCACGAGCGACGGTCTGGGCAAACGGGTAAAGGTTAACGACCACCATATCGATAGGCGCAATACCGTGCTGCTGCATGATACCGTCATCCTGACCGCGACGACCGAGGATGCCGCCGTGTACTTTCGGATGCAGGGTCTTCACGCGTCCATCCATCATTTCCGGGAAACCGGTGTAGTCAGAGACTTCGGTAACCGGCAGGCCTTTATCTGCCAGCAGGCGGGCGGTGCCGCCGGTGGACAGCAGCTCGACACCACGAGCGGAAAGCGCCTGCGCGAATTCGACGATACCGGCCTTGTCAGAAACACTGAGCAGAGCGCGGCGGACTGGACGACGTTGTTGCATGGTATTAAATCCCCAGGATTTGAACATTACAGAGAGCGTTAGGTGAGTTTTTGCCTAAAAACTCACCTAACGCACCCAACCGGGCATCCGTGTCATAGCGCGGCATTGTAACGAAAACGTTTGCGCAACGCTCGCGAATTTTTATCTTTCTCTTTCAGCCACCGTTTCTTCTTTATATAGAAGCTGACCCACCGGGCTTTTGTCGCCCTTTCATCGCGCTTCTGTGGATAATTCTGTGTGTAAAAGGGTATAAAGCGGGGTTTTGCTGGGGAATGCAGCAGTCAGTCATTTTTCTGCCATTTTTCTATTGCAGGCGCTCGAGAACTCCCTATAATGCGCCTCCATCGACACGGCGGAT
>NZ_KV792998.1:0-19109 GCF_001808325.1 Klebsiella sp. HMSC16C06 | reverse complement strand
CCGGCTGGCGCTACGCTTAGCCGGGCTACGACTGAGGAGGCCTGCGGGATCCCCCCGTAGGTCCGGCAAGCGCAGCGCCGCCGGGCGGTCAGGCGCCGTACCCGCGGTAGTGCCGGATGGCGGCATCAATGCCTTATCCGGCCTACAGAAAACCTCCTTCCCCCCAGGCCCGCGCAAGCGTAGCGCCGCCGGGCAGCTGGTTCAGGTCCCCCTCAGTTCACCGTCAGGCGCAGGGCCAGATCCTGCGGGTAGGGGTCAAAATAGTTCTGCGCCTGCAGGTAGCGATCCGGATACTCGGCCAGATAGTGCTTAAGCAGCGTCAGCGGCGCAAGGATCGGCAGCAGCCCGGCGCGATAGTTGAGGATCACCTCCCGCAGTTCGCCGCGCTGGCGGCTGTTGAGCTGGTCGCGGAAATAACCCTGAATATGCATCAGCACGTTAGTGTGGTTTTTCCGCGAGGCGGGCTGCTTGAGGATCGCCATCAGCTTTTCGCGGTAGACCTCGAAGAACGCTTCCAGATCCTCCCATTCATGCAGCGAGGCGACGAACGGGCCGATCTCCCGGTAGCCCGCCTGGTGGTGAGCCAGCAGCTGCAGCTTGTAGCGGCTGTGAAAGGCCAGCAGGCCGTGACGGGTCAGGCCGCGGGCGCGCAGGGCGTTGAGTTCATGCAGGGCGAAAACGCGCTCGACAAAATTCTCCCGCAGCAGCGGATCGTGCAGCCGGCCATCCTCTTCCACCGGCAGCCACGGGTAGCGCGCCATCAGGGCGCCGGTAAACAGCCCCACGCCTTCCTTACGCCCGCGATTGCCTTTTTCGTCATACAGCCGCACGCGCTCCATCCCGCAGCTCGGCGATTTGGCGCAGACGATAAAGCCCGACAGCTCGCCCAGGGTTGCCAGGTGGGCGCTGGCGAAATCAGCCATCTTCTCCGTCACATCCTCGTGCGGGGCGTGGCTGAAGCGCATGCGGATCTCCCCGACCGGGGTCTGCACCAGGCGGAGCGCCGGACGGGGAACGGGCAGGCCGATCGCCATCTCCGGGCAGACGGGTTTAAACGCCACCCACTGCGCGAGCTCATCCATCACAAAGCCCATACGCTTATGCCCGCCGTCGAATCGCACGGCTGAGCCGGTTAAACATCCGCTGATCCCAATGACAGGTTGCGTGTTCATGGCGCTGTCCTCTCTTCTGCTGTGGTTCGGGTAAAGAAAAGGGTCACGGTGGCGACCGTAATGCCGAATTTCTTCATCTCGGTTTTGTTAAACAAATGGCTGCCGTCCTGCAGGAACATCCAGTCGTCAAAGTGCAGCAGCCACCGGCTGCCGCTGGCCTCGACGTTCATGCTGTAGCGCCAGTGAAAGGCATTGCCCGCCGCCTGGCCGCTGGCCACGCCTTCGATGTCTCCGGCGGTGCCCTGATAACGGTTATCGCCGGTGCGGCGAATGCGCCACACCCGCTGCTGCTTCTCGCCATCGTCATAGACAAAGCGCTCATGGAGCGTCAGGGTGTCGCCGACGACGTCGCCATCGATCTCAACATGGAAGCGGCGCAGCTGCTTGCCGTTGCGATCCTGCACCATCCCCCACGCCTCGGTTCGCCCCTGAAAATAGTGAAAGATGTCGAGGGCGGGCTGCTGCTGCCGGTACTCCGTGACCTCGGTGCTGCAGCCGGCGAGGATCAGCATCAGCAGCGCCAGGCCAAGGGTCAGAATGCGTTTCATGGTGTACCTCCGATCAACTGCTGACGCAGTTCGGGATAAGTGGTGCGCGGATCGAGCCAGATGGCGAGAAAGCGGGTGCTGAACGCCGCCGACTGGCGCGGGCCGAGCGGGGTAAAGGCGGTCTGCGCGGCGCTGGCGCGGTACCAGAACTGCCCCTCGCCGCCGCTGACCACGAACGCCAGCTGGCTGCCCGGCGCGACGTCCGGCCAGATCCCCTGCAACATGCGCAGCCAGGCTTCGCTGCGCGGCTCCTGCTGCAGAATGCCCTGCGCCTGCCACTGGTCGCGGGTGGCGTCCACCAGCGCGTCGCGATCGATGTCGCGCCGGTAGGTGATGATCAGCGCCCGATCCTGTTGCGGGCCGTCATACCGGCCATTGGGCGTGCGCAGCTGCGAGTGATAGACGGTGAATGGCCCCCAGGTGAGGGTCGCCTCGCCGACGCCACGCCACGTCAGCCAGTCGGCGGCGTGGGCCGCCGGAGCGAGGGTGGTCAGCCACAGCAGTAACAGGGCGAATCTCATTTTCGCCTCCCCATCCCCAGATGGAATAACAGCATGAGCACCAGCCAGCCGCAGGCCATGGCGGCCACGGCAAGCGCCATCGGCACCAGCAGGGTCATGGCTCCAAGGCGAGCGCCGATCAGGTAGGCCACCGGGCCGCCGAGGGTCGCCACCGTGGCCAGCACCCAGCCGGGAAGCGTCGTGGTGCGGGTCAGTCGGGTCCAGACGACGGCGAACATCAGCCACAGGGCCACCATCCACAGGGGCAGCAGGCTGTCGCCGCGAAAATCGATCAGCCCCGCCAGCGCCCAGCAGGCATCCAGGCCGCAGCCCGCCGTGGCCAACAGCAGGGCGGGCGGACGACTGGCCGCCGGCAACCGCAGCCAGGCGAAGATCGCCAGCGTCAGCCAGATCAGCAGGCCGCGCTCGCGCAACATCACCACCAGCGTCCAGTAAACATCGAACGCGAGGGCCATCAGCAGGTGCTGCGCCGGGCGTGTCATACCCGCTCCGCGGTGAGCTGCACCACGCTGATGGTGCGGGCGTTAAATCCGGCTTCGCAGTAGCCGAAGTAGTAGAGCCACATCCGGCGGAAGCGCTCATCAAAGCCGAGCTTTTCAATATCCTGCCAGGCGTGGGTAAAGCGCTGCCGCCAGTGGGCCAGGGTGCGGGCGTAGTCCGGGCCCATGTCGAACAGGTTGCGCACCACAAAATCGGTATGGCGGGTCATCAGCTCGCTCATTGCGGTGATGCTGGGCAAAAAGCCGCCGGGGAAGATGTAGCGCTGGATAAAATCGACGCTTTTGCTGTAGTCGCGATAGCGCTGATCCTGGATGGTGATCGCCTGCAGGGCCATTCTGCCGCCCGGGCGCAGGCGCGCCTGGCAGGTGCGGAAGAAGGCCGGGAGGTAGCGCTGGCCCACCGCCTCAATCATCTCCACCGACACCAGTTTGTCGTACTCGCCGCGCAGATCGCGGTAGTCGCAGAGCAGCACCTCGACGCGATCCTGCAGCCCGGCGCGGGCCATGCGCTCGGTAGCCCAGCGGTGCTGCTCCCGGGAAAGGGTGGTGGTGGTGACCCGGCAGCCGTAATGGCGGGCGGCGTACTCGGCCAGCGCCCCCCAACCGGTGCCAATCTCCAGCAGATGATCGCCGGGAGTGAGCGCCAGCTGGTCGCACAGGCGCGCCATCTTGGCCCGCTGGGCCTGGGTCAGATCCTGCTGGTCATCGGTAAACAACGCGCTGGAGTAGAGCAGGTCGTCATCCAGAAAGTGGGCATAAAATTCGTTGCCGAGGTCGTAATGGGCGGCGATGTTCTCCCGCGCCTGGGCGCGGGTGTTGCGGCGGGTCCAGTGGCGCAGGCGGGCGACGGGCTTGCCCAGCAGACGAAAGCCGCGCTCCAGACGCCCCAGCACCTCGCCGTTGCGCGCGAGGATCTGCAGCAGCGCCGTCAGCTGGTGGCTCTCCCAGTCGCCGTCCATCCAGGCCTCGGCCGCCGCCAGGCTGCCGCCGGTCAGCAGACGCCAGTACACCTCCGGCGTGCAGACCCGTGCCTCGGCGCGCAGCGCGGCGGCGGGGTCGCCAAAATGAAACGTCTGCGCCCCTTCGCGCACGGTGAGCGAGCCTTCGCGGAGGCCGCTTAACAGACGAAAGAGCAGCCAGCGCGCGAGCCGCACGTTGCGCGGCACATCGGGTTCAAGCGCAAAGACGGGATCGGTCATGAGCGTTCACTCCTGCTGACAGGATGGTTGTACAGCGGCAGGCGCTTCAGCCACAGCCGCAGCGCCTGCCAGTAGATGGCGAGGACGGTTTTCAGGGTCATCAGCGGCAGACGCAGCAGCAGCCCGCGCAGGTTGGCGCGGGTCAATGGCACGCGGCTCAGGGTCAGCGTGGCGTCGAACACCTTGCTGGCCTGATGGTTTTCAATGTGCATGTGCAGCGTTTTGCCGGGCGCGTTGAAGCGCCAGTGATAGACCATGTCCATCGGGTTAAACGGCGAAACGTGAAAGGCTTTCTCCAGCGGGCGCGCCTGCTGGCCGTCCACCGCGTAGTAATGACGCTCATTCCACGGCGTGTTGCGCACTTCGGCCAGCACCCAGCGCAGGGTGTCGGCCTCGTCATAGCAGTAGTAAAAGTTGACCGGATTAAAATGGAAGCCGAAGTAGCGCAGCTGGGTCAGGAGCATCACGCGTCCCGCCGGGCGGCAGCCGGTCAGGCTCTCCAGCCGGTTCAGCACCTGGGTCTTCAGCGGCGCGCCCAGCGGATAATCGGCGTCGTACCAGGCGGCGGCGGCCAGGCGGTTGCGGCGGATACCCGCCTCAGGCAGCCTGTCCAGTTCGTCGAGGTCGAGCCAGGCCATAAATAGGCGGTAGACGAAGTGGTGCGCCTTCGGCTGCAGGCGACGGTGGCGCAGGACGCCCTGATAGAGGCAGCTGTTCATCTCAGTTGCCCTCCGCCGCGGCGATGCCCTGCACCACGTCGAGCGCGCTGCGCACCCCGTCCTCATGAAAGCCGTTGTACCAGTAGGCCCCGCAGTACCAGCTCCGCTGCTGGCCGTTAATCTCTTCGCGCCGCAGCTGGGCCGACCAGCTTTGCGGGTTAAACAGCGGATGCTCATAGACGAAGCGCTGCCAGACGTAGCGATCGTCCACCGGCGCGTCCGGGTTCAGGGTGACGCAGAACAGCGGCGCGTCCGCGGGCAGCCCCTGGAGAATATTCATGTTGTAGGTGACGCAGGCCCGGGCCCGATCCCCGTCGCTCAGGCGATAGTTCCAGCTGGCCCAGGCGCGCTGGCGCTCCGGCAGCCAGCGCGGATCGCTGTGCAGCACCACCTCGTTGCGCTGCCAGCCGATATCCCCGAGGACTTCGCGTTCGGAATCGGTGGGCGCCGCCAGCATCGCCAGGGCCTGCGCGGAGTGGCAGGCGAAGATCACCTGGTCAAAATGCGCCTCCCCGGACGCCAGCCGCAGGGTGACCCCCGTCGGGTGACGGTCCACCTGCTGTATCGGCGCGTTGAGCCGCAGATTCAGACGATCGCCGAGCCTGGCGAGCAGGGCGCGAACGTACTCCCGGGAACCGCCGGGCACCACGTACCACTGCGGGCGATCGCGAATATCCAGCAGGCCGTGGTGTTCAAAGAAGCGTAAAAACAGCGGCAGCGGGAAGCGACGCATCTCCTGCAGCGACGACGACCAGATGGCCGCCCCCATCGGCAGAATATAGTGGCGGGCGAAGAAGGGGCTGAAGCGGTGGCGGGCGAGGAAGCTCTCCAGCGTCGCCCCCGGATCCAGCGCCTCGGTCAGCGCCAGTTTCGCCAGCCGGTTAAAGCGGACGATCTCGCTCAGCAGCCCCCAGAAGGCCGGCTTCAGCAGATTGCGCCGCTGGGCGAAAAGCGAGGTCAGGCTGTGACCGTTGTACTCCAGGCCGCTGGTCGGGTTGTGAACCGAGAAGCTCATCTGCGTTTTTTGCCCGTCGATCCCCAGCTCGCTGAGCAGGCCCATAAAGCGCGGATAGGTGCGATCGTTGTAGACGATAAATCCGGTATCGATGGCCCAGGTGCCCTGCGGCGTGGCGACATCCACGGTGGCGGTGTGGCCGCCCGGCGTGGCGCCCGCTTCGAACAGCGTCACCTGATGGTGTCCGGCCAGCCGCCAGGCGCAGGTCAGCCCGGCGATGCCGCTACCGATGATGGCGATGTTCATGAGCGCACCATCCTGCGCAACAGCAGGCGCTGGATACCCGATGGCAGGCTGGCCAGCAGCCGCAGGGCCAGGCTGAAACCGGTGGGGAAGGCAATGTGGTTTTGGCCCTTTGCCAGGCCATGGCGGATCGCCGTCACCGCCCGATCCTCGCTCACCCGGCCGGGCATGGCGAAGTCGTTTTTGCGCGTCAGCGGGGTGTCGACGAAGCCCGGAGAGACCACCGTGACGGCCACCCCTTTCGGCTCCCAGTCCAGACGCAGGCTGTTGGCAAACCAGGTCAGCGCCGCCTTGGAGGCGCCATAGGCTTCCGCGCGCGGGAAGGGCAGCCAGTGCGCCATCGAGCTGACCAGCACCACCCGATCGCCTGCCTCCAGCTGCGTCTGCAGCGCCGCCAGGCAGTTCACCGGCCCGAGGAAGTTGGTGGCCATCACTCGCTCCACGAGGGCGGCATCCACCTGCCCGTGGTCGAGGTATTCGCAGGTCCCGGCGCAGAGAATGATCAGGTCGGCAAAACAGCCCGTCAGCGCCTGGCGACAGGCGTCCCTGTCTGTCATATCGAACAGGCGCACACTGATGTTGGGGCTGAACTGCTGTACCGCCGTCAGGCGCGAAGCATCGCGCCCGCAGGCGATAACCAGATGGCCATCCGCCGCGAAGGATTTCGCCAGACCGGCGCCGATCCCGGAGCTGGCGCCGGTGATGAGCACCGTCATCATGAGCGCACCCTCCGCTTCACGCCGCGCACCGCCCAGCCCAGTAGAGGAAGATGCTCGTAGATCATCTCCCCGGCGTCGTAGTAGTCGCGCTGGTGAAGGATCTGCTCCCCGGCGATGTCCACCATGGAGCAACCCGGCAGGGCCAGGGTTTCTCCACCGGCAATGCGCGGATGCGACCAGTGCATGGTCCAGGTCACGGCGAACCGTTGGCCGTCGCAAAGCGGCGTGTCGATGGTGAACCGGCACTGCTCCACGTTGGCCAGCAGATGGGTAAAGTAGCGCTGGATGGCGAACAGCCCCTGATGCTGACCAAAAGGATCGCTCAGCGTCGCGTCCGGATGGTACAGCGCGGCCAGCGCCGCGGGCGGCTGCGCATCCAGCCCGGCGTAGTACTCAACGAAACGACGAATCACAGACGGCGAGGTGCTCATGGATCACATCCTGGCTAGATACGGTAGCGTAATGGCATACTTAAAACTTACACAAATAAAATTATTTGTCCAAGTTTGTAGAAAAATATATTTTATTTGTGTTAAAAATCATGTTGTTATGATTGGTGTTTTAAGGGGTGAAAATCGCGTGTGTTGCAAAAGGCAAGCGTGCGCCCGCCGCGCCACCGGGCGCTGGCGGAACAGAGAGTGGGGTAAGTTAAAACAGGGAGTTAGAGCGGAATTACCTCGAGGGAGACGACCTGCTGCTGCCAGAGTTCGACCTGCCTCTGGCGGGCGGCGGAAAGTTTGCCGCTGGTAACCAGCAGCCAGTTGCGCTGGGGGAAAATCTCCGGCGCCAGGGCGGCGGGAGGCACCGGCAGAACGTCGATGCGATGGCCCTGGCCGGTACGTTTGAGCGCTTCAAGCCAGATTTCGCAGGCGTCGGTCAAGTGCCAGCCGGTGATCAGAAAGTTGTCCCCGGGCGCCTTCTTGTCGCCTTCGAGGCAAAACGAGGTATAGGCGATGATGATGCCGTCGAGAATTTCGCGCAGCGTCATGATGGCCGGCACGTTGGCGGAGACCTGGCTGCGCAGCGGACGCAGCACCTCGGTGACCAGCTCCTGGCGCGGATATTCGCGCCCGGCGTCGTAGATCAGCTGGCGCAGGGACTCGATTTTTCCCTCTTTCAGCCGCTGCAGCATGGTCTCCTGCAACGTCAGCCAGTTGTTGGTGCGCCGTGCGCCGGGGCGCGACAACAGGGGCTTCACCTGGCTGACTGGTACCCCTTTTTTCACCCAGTCGAGGATCTTCAGCGCCTGCTGGACGTCGTCATCGCTGTACTGACGGTGACCACCATCGGTGCGCAGCGGCTTGAGCAGGCCATAGCGGCGCTGCCAGGCGCGAAGCGTGGTCGCATTTATCCCGCATAGTCGGGCAAATTCGCCGATGGAGTAAGGCATGGAGGCCACCTGTTAACAAAGAATATTCTCAATATACTACGAATCACGTCGGCTGGCGTGAAGTGTAGTGGCTTTGCACTACACTTTCCCCTACCGCGTAAATGAAAGGAGTTCTCATGAAGCTATGGCCTGTTGTCACTGGCGTTGCTATCGCGTTGACCCTGGTGGCCTGCAAATCGCCCACCCCGCCGAAGGGCGTTCAGCCGATTAGCGGGTTTGACGCCAGCCGTTACCTTGGAAAATGGTATGAAGTCGCCCGCCTGGAGAATCGCTTCGAGCGAGGCCTGGAGCAGGTGACCGCCACCTACGGCGCCCGCAGCGACGGGGGGATCAGCGTCGTCAATCGCGGTTATGACCCGGTCAAAAAACGCTGGAGTGAGAGCGACGGAAAAGCCTATTTCACCGGCGCCCCCACCACCGCGGCGCTGAAGGTGTCGTTCTTCGGGCCATTCTACGGCGGCTATAACGTGATCCGCCTGGACGACGACTACCAATACGCGCTGGTCAGTGGCCCCAACCGCGACTATCTGTGGATCCTGTCGCGCACCCCCACCATTCCGGCGGCGGTGAAGCAGGATTACCTGAATACCGCGCGCGAGCTGGGCTTTGACGTCGATCGCCTGGTGTGGATCCGCCAGACGCCGCGCTAGCCTCGCCCCTTAGCGGCTGAGCAGGTGGGTATAAACCACGTACAGCCCGGCCAGCGCCGCCACGTTCAGCGCCACGCTGACGAAAAACCACCGCCGGAAGGGCTGCTTTTGCGTTTTATGGCGAAAGCACTGCTGGCCGAGGATGGCCCCCGGCCAGCCTCCCGCCAGGCCCAGCACCAGCAGCGTGGTTTCCGGCACCCGTCGCCAGGCTTTGCGCGCCGCCAGCTTGTCGGCGCCATAGATAAGCCATGTCAGAAGGCTGCTCAGTAAAAACCACATCGCCAGCGGGTAGGGCAGCAGGGCGCTGCCCACGGCGGTGAGCAGCAGCAGGGAATAACACACCAGGTACAGATTCATAGGGACGTTCACGCCGGCCAGAAGAATGGCGCCACTATAGCCAATTTCCCGGACCGGCGTAAACGCGGCGGGTTATTCGCTACGCTTGCTCCGATGCCGGGACAGCCACATCAGCTTATATGCCGCCGGAATGATAAATAGCGACAGCAGCGGGGCGGTGATCATCCCGCCAATCATCGGCGCGGCGATACGGCTCATGACTTCCGACCCGGCGCCGGTACCCCATAAAATCGGCAGCAGGCCGGCGATAATCACCGCCACGGTCATCGCCTTCGGCCGCACGCGCAGCACCGCCCCCTGGTACAGCGCCTCGTCGAGCTTATCGACGCTGAAAGTCTGCGGATTCTTCAGCGACGGTTCCGCCTCGATGGCGTGGCGCAGGTACATCAGCATCACCACGCCAAACTCCGCCGCCACCCCGGCCAGGGCGATAAAGCCGGTCCCGGTGGCTACCGATAAATGGAACCCCATCCAGTAGAGAAACCAGATCCCGCCGACGAGGGCGAACGGCACGCTGGTGATAATCAGCAGCGCCTCGCCGACGCGGCGGAACGCCAGATACAGCAGCACGAAGATAATCATCAGCGTCATCGGCACCATCAGCTTCAGCTTCTGATTGGCGCGCTCCAGCAGCTCAAACTGCCCGGAGTAGGACACACTGATGCCCGGCTTCAGCTTCACCTCCTTGCCGATGGCCTGCTGCAGATCGTGCACTACCGACACCATGTCGCGGTCGCGGGCGTCGATGTAGATCCAACTGGTCGGGCGGGCGTTCTCGGTCTTCAGCATGGATGGTCCGGTGACCACCTTCACCTCAGCCACGTCGCCGAGGACGATCTGCTGCTTCAGCGGCGTGAGGATCGGCAGCTGGCGGAGGGTCTCCGGGCTGTCGCGATAGCTCTGCGGGTAGCGGATGTTGATCGGGTAGCGCTCGACGCCCTCTACCGTTTCGCCAACCATCGCGCCGCCGATGGCGGACGAGACGAACAGCTGCACGTCGCCGACGGTCATCCCGTAGCGGGCCGCCTTCTCACGCTGAATATCAATATTGAGGTAGCGCCCGCCGACCAGCCGCTCGGCTAATGCCGACGTGACTCCCGGCACGGTGCGCGCCACCCCTTCAATTTGTTCGGCGATGGCGTCGATATCGGCCAGATTAGTGCCGGAAACTTTAATGCCAATCGGGCTCTTGATGCCGGTGGAGAGCATGTCGATGCGGTTGCGGATCGGCGGCACCCACAGGTTCGCCAGCCCCGGCAGGCGCACGGTCTTGTCCAGCTCCTCGACGATCTTTTCCATGGTCATCCCCGGTCGCCACTGATCCTGGGGCTTAAGCTGAATGGTGGTCTCTACCATCTCCAGCGGCGCCGAGTCGGTAGCGGTTTCGGCCTTGCCGGTTTTGCCGAACACCCGGGCCACTTCCGGCACCGTCATGATCAGCTTATCGGTTTTCTGCAGCATATCCGCCGCCTGCGCAGCGGAGATCCCCGGCAGCGTTGACGGCATATACAGCAGATCGCCTTCGTTAATCTGCGGCAGAAACTCGCCGCCGACCCGGTTAAGCGGCCAGATAACCGTCAGGATCGACAGGAGCGCAATCAACAGGGTGGTCTTCGGCCAGTGCAGCACCTTCAGCAGCAGCGGGTGATAAATGCGGATCAAAAAGCGGTTCAGCGGGTTGCTGTTCTCCGCTGGGATCTTGCCGCGGATCCAGAAGCCCATCAGGATCGGGATCACCACGATCGCCAGCAGCGCCGCCCCGGCCATCGACCAGGTTTTGGTGAAGGCCAGCGGGCCGAACAGTTTGCCCTCTTGGCCTTCGAGGGTGAAAATCGGGATAAACGACAGGGTAATGATCAGCAGGCTGATAAACAGCGCCGGGCCGACCTCCACCGACGCCTCGGTAATGATTTTCCAGCGGATGTCGTTGCTGAGCTTCTCTCCCGGGTGCTGATGTTCCCACTCCTCCAGCCGCTTGTGGGCGTTCTCAATCATCACGATGGCGGCATCGACCATCGCCCCTACCGCAATGGCGATTCCGCCCAGCGACATGATGTTGGCGTTAAGCCCCTGGAAATGCATCATGATAAAGGCGAAGCACAGGCCGAGCGGCAGCGAAATAATCGCCACCAGCGCCGAGCGTACGTGCCACAGGAACAGGGCACAGACCAGCGCGACGACGATAAACTCTTCCAGCAGCTTATGGCTGAGGTTGTCGATGGCGCGGTCGATAAGCTGGCTGCGGTCGTAGGTGGTGACCACTTCAACCCCTTCCGGCAGGCTGCTTTGCAGCGACGCCAGCTTCGCTTTGACCGCCGAGATCACTTCGCGGGCGTTCTTGCCGGAGCGCAGGATCACCACGCCGCCGGCCACTTCGCCTTCGCCGTTAAGCTCGGCGATACCGCGGCGCATTTCCGGGCCGATCTGCACCCGCGCGACGTCGCCGAGATAGACCGGCACACCGTTGTCACCGGTTTTCAGCACGATGTTTTTGAAGTCGTCGAGCGTCTGCAGGTAGCCGCTGGCGCGCACCATATATTCGGCTTCCGCCAGTTCGACGGAAGAGCCGCCCGCCTCCTGGTTAGACGCATCCAGCGCCGATTTCACCTCGCCGAGGCTGATGCCGTACTGGGTCAGCTTCATCGGGTCGACAACAATCTGGTACTCCTTGACCACGCCGCCCACCGACGCCACTTCCGAGACGTTAGGGATGGTTTTCAGCTCATATTTTAAGAACCAGTCCTGCAGGGAGCGCAGTTCGGCGAGGTCGTGCTTGCCGCTGCGGTCGACCAGCGCGTACTCGAAGACCCAGCCGACGCCGGTGGCGTCCGGGCCCATTTCGGCGCTGACCCCGGCGGGAAGTTTGCCCTGCACCTGGTTGAGATACTCCAGCACCCGCGAGCGCGCCCAGTAAGGATCGGTGCCGTCTTCAAAAATCACATACACGTAAGAGTCGCCAAACTGCGAGAAACCGCGTACCGTTTTCGCGCCGGGGACTGACAGCATGGTGGTGGTCAGCGGCCAGGTGACCTGGTTTTCGACGATCTGCGGCGCCTGCCCCGGATAGCTGGTTTTGACGATCACCTGTACGTCGGAGAGGTCCGGCAGAGCGTCCACCGGGGTATGGACGATGGTCCAGGTCCCCCAGATGCTGAGAAACAGCGCCGCCATCATCACCAGGAAACGGTTGGCCACCGAGCGGCGGATAATCCATTCAATCATGGTTCCGTTCCTCAGTGGGCGTGGGCGGCAGGGGCCGCGGTACCGGGAGCCTGCGCACGCATGCGCTCCAGCGCACCGGCGATATTGGCCTCCGAGTCGATCAGGAACAGGCCGCTGGCGACGACTTTCTCACCCTCCTGCAGCCCGCTGCGAATGGCCGTGACGCCAGCGGATTCATGGAATACCTGCACGCGTTTCGGCACGAAGCGCCCCTCGTTATCCACGGTAATCACTCGCTGCTCGCTGCCGCTGTCGATCAGCGCTTTTGACGGGATCAGCAGCATCGGTTCGCTTTCACTGGTCAGTTGCAGATAGGCATTCATCCCCGGCTTCAGCGCTTCATCCGGGTTGTTGACCTGCAGGCGCAGCTGCAGGGTGCGGGTGGCGCTATCGACGCTGGGGAGAAGGGTCCATTTGCTGATGCTGAAAGTTTTTCCTGGCCAGGCGGGAACCTGAATGGTGAACTGCGAGGCGTCTTTAATCAGCCAGGCGATGGATTCCGGCACCGCCACGCTGACCCACACCGGATCCATGCCCTGAATTTTCGCCACCACATTATCTTTGGCGATGTTCATTCCGGCACGCAGATCGAAGGCGGTAATCACGCCATCGATCGGTGCTTTGAGGGTAAAGCGGGTCTGGATTTTACGCGTGGCTTTCAGGCGGCGGATATCGTCATCCGGCATTCCGGCAAGGCGCAGGCGTTCGAGGATCCCCTCAACCTGGGTGGCGGTGCCCCCGGTCTCCTGCAATAACAGATATTCGCTCTGCGCTTCCACCCAGTCAGGGATGGTCAGCTCGAGGAGCGGCGTGCCTTGTTTCACCTTGTCGCCGACGGTCAGCGGATAGACTTTATTGATAAAGCCCGCCGCCCGCGCCTGCATAATCACGTACTGGTACTCGTTATAGCTGATGTTGGCCGGGAAGGTCTGAGCGTAGCGCAGCGGCCCGCGGGTGACCGCGGCGGTTTTCACCCCAAGATTCTGGGTCTGCGTCGGGTCGATACGCACCCCCGACGCACCAGCGGCGGCATGCTCCTCATCGGCGTATTTCGGCACCAGATCCATATCCATAAACGGCGATTTACCCGGTTTATCGAAGCGGGTGTTCGGGTACATCGGATCGTACCAGAACAGCACTTTACGCTGCTGCTCGGCCGCCGGAGCGGCAGCGTGGGGCGGGGAAAGCCGGGCGTACAGCGCCGCAGTAAGCGCGCCGCCAATCACCATGCTGCCGAGGATCAGCGCCGTATTTTTCAGTGTCAGGGATGCCATGTGTCGTCCATTTAGTCGTTGAGGGGCTTACCGTCGCCGGGCCATTAGTGGGCGCGAATATCCTGCAGCAGCGACAGGTTGCCCTGCTGAACGAAGGTGAAGTCCACGCTGTCGCCATTCTTCACATTGTTGAGCTGCGTCTGCGGGGTGATGGTGAAGCGCATGGTCATCGGCGGCCAGTTCACCGCCGGGATGGCTTCGTGGGCGATGGTGATTTTTTGGCTATCCATATCAATAGCTTTAATGACCCCTTTGCCGCTGATGCTTTGCGTCTGCGTGACGGCGGGTTGTTCGTGCATCGCCATGCCGGCGTGCGGGTCGGCGGCCTGGACGGCGAACACCGCGCCAGAAATCAGAGTGAACAGGGCGACTTTAGAGAGTGAATTCATGATCGGGACTCCTTGGGTTATTCCATCCAGCCGCCGCCGAGGGCGGTGAACAGGGTGATTTCATTTGCCTGACGGGAATAGTTGAGTTCCAGCAGGGTTTGTCGGGTGGTAAAAATGTCGCGCTGGGCGCTCAGGACTTCGATGTAGCTGACCGCGCCGTGACGATAGAGCGCAGTAGCGCGCTGCAGGGTGATATTTAGTGAAGCGAGATAGCGCTCCTGGGCGGCAATCTGATCGGCCAGGCTTTGGCGCAGGGCCAGCGCGTCGGCCACCTCTTTAAAGGCGGACTGTATTTTTTGTTCATAGTTGACCACCTGCTGCTGCTGGCGGATCTCCGCCAGATCGAGGTTGGCCTGATTGCGCCCGGCGTTGAAAATCGGCAGTTCGATTTTGGGGATGAAGTTCCACATCGCGCTGCCGGCGTTAAACAGGCTGGAGAGCTCGCTGCTGCTGCCGGAGAGCGAGCTGGTCAGGGTGATCGCCGGGAAGAAGGCCGCCCGCGCGGCGCCGATATTGGCGTTGGCCGCCAACAGGCTGTGTTCGGCCTCTAAAATATCCGGCCGCTGCAACAGGATCGCTGAGGAGAGCGATGGCGGCAGGGTTACGCCTTTCAGGTCCACCGCGCTGCTGGCGCTATCGTCCGGCAGATGCTGGTAGCTGCCGAGCAGCAGTTGCAGGGCGTTATTGGCCTGCGCCAGCTGGCCCTGACGTTTGGCGATATCGGCGCGGGTGCTTTCGATCATCCCGCGCGCCTGCTCCAGCGCCAGCACGGTGGTGCTTCCGGTCAGCAGCTGTTTTTCAACGAAGGCGTAAGACTGCTGATAGTTCTGTAAGGTGTCGTTGGCCACCTGCAACTGCGCTGCCGCCAGCCGCTGGTTGAAGTAGCTTTGTGAAATGTTAGCAATCAACAGGATATGCACCGCACGCCGGGCCTCTTCGCTGGCGAAGAAGTTCTGCCGGTCGGCCTCGCTGAGGTTTTTCAACCGGCCAAAGAAGTCGAGGTCATAGCTGAGATTCAGGCCGGCGGCATAATCGCTGCTGGTGGTGGTGTCGCCTTTAAGCTTGCCGCCATAGGTGGTGCTGCCGTCACCGTTCAATTGCGGGTAGCGGTCGGCGTCGGTAACCCGGTACTGGGCGCGGGCTTCCTGCACTTTCAGCGTCGCCATCCGCAGATCGCGGTTGTTGGCCAGCGCGGTGCTAATCAGGCTTTTCACCTGCGGGTCGACGAAAAAGGTGCGCCAGCCGGTCTCCTGATAGCCCGCTGTCGCAGTAACCAGCTTGTTCTGGCTGAGAGAGAACTGCTGCGGCACCGGCGCGGCGGGGCGCTGGTAGTCCGGAGCAAGTGACAGACAGCCGGTTAAGGCGAATATCACGCTGAGAGTAAGAAGCTTTATTGGGCGCATGGCGGCAGACGCTTTCGACGATTTATCCATGGCGGCTACTTTACGTAGCGGGCTCTGTTCAGGGCGTGACAGGAAAATGACAAAGCTGTCATTTTCCTGATATTTCATTGCTATCCGGAGGCGCTCCTCTAAAATTGAATACCCGCACAGAACGCGCGTGAAGGAGCCTGCCGTGAAGATTTTGATTGTCGAAGATGAGAAGAAAACCGGAGAGTACCTGACCAAAGGGCTCACCGAGGCCGGCTTCGTCGTCGACCTGGCCGATAACGGCCTTAACGGCTATCACCTGGCAATGACCAGCGATTACGATCTGCTGATCCTCGACATCATGCTGCCGGATGTGAACGGCTGGGATATCGTGCGCATGCTGCGCGCCGCCAATAAAGGCATGCCGATCCTGCTGCTCACCGCGCTTGGCACTATTGAGCATCGGGTGAAGGGGCTGGAGCTGGGCGCCGACGACTATCTGGTGAAGCCATTTGCTTTTGCGGAGCTGCTGGCGCGAGTGCGGACCCTGCTGCGCCGTGGAGCGGCGGTCATCGTCGAAAGCCAGTTTCAGGCGGCGGATCTCAGCGTCGATTTGGTCAGCCGCAAGGTGACGCGCGGCGCGACGCGTATCACCCTGACCAGTAAGGAATTCACTCTGCTGGAGTTCTTCCTGCGCCATCAGGGCGAGGTGCTGCCGCGTTCGCTGATTGCCTCGCAGGTCTGGGATATGAATTTCGACAGCGACACTAACGCCATTGACGTGGCGGTGAAGCGGCTGCGCGCCAAAATTGATAACGACTTCGAGCCGAAGCTTATCCAGACCGTGCGCGGCGTCGGCTATATGCTTGAGGTGCCGGATGGCCGCTAAGCGCCCCTTTTCCCTGGCCACCCGGCTGACCTTCTTTATCAGCCTCGCCACCATCATCGCTTTCTTTGCCTTCACCTGGATCATGATCCATTCGGTGAAGGCCCACTTTGAAGAGCGCGACGTGCACGATCTCAGGCAGCTCAGCACCACGCTGGAGACGGTCCTCGACCACGCTGACTACCCGCAGGCGCGGCGGCTGGAGATCGTGAGGAATATCATTGCGGGTTACGCCAACGTCTTTATCTGTCTGGACGACGGCCAGGGCAATATTCTGTTTCAGTCGCCAGACGGGCCGGATCTCAGCCATATGCTGAGTACGCCGGGGCTGGCGATGCAGCTGCGCGACGGGAATGTGATTTCATGGACTGACCCGCAGCCGCGGATGATGGTTCATGATAATCATCCAATGGAGACCCGCGCCTGGCGGCTGATCATGCTGCCGCTGGGCAAGCAGGCGGACGGCAAACCGGCGTACCACCTGCTGATGGCCTTATCCATCGATTTTCACCTGCACTATATTAATGAGCTGAAAGCGAAGCTGATTTCCGCGGCGACGATAATCAGTTTGCTGATCATCGCCATCGTGCTGTTTGTGGTCTATCAGGGGCATAAGCCCATCCGCCAGATCAGTCGCCAGATCCAGAATATTACCTCGCGGGATCTCGACGTGCGCCTCGACCCACAGGCCGTGCCTATCGAGCTGGAGCGGCTGGCGCTGTCGTTTAACCATATGCTGGAGCGCATAGAGGATGTCTTTACCCGCCAGTCCAACTTCTCCGCCGATATCGCCCATGAAATCCGCACGCCGATTACTAACCTGGTGACGCAAACCGAAATCGCCTTAAGCCAGAGCCGCAGCCAGCAGGAGCTGGAAGAGGTGCTCTATTCCAATCTTGAAGAGTTCTCGCGGATGTCGCGGATGGTCAGCGATATGCTGTTCCTCGCCCAGGCGGATAATAACCAACTGATCCCCGAACAACGGGCGCTGGATCTGGCCGAGGAAGTGCATAAGGTGTTTGAGTTCTTTGAAGCGTGGGCGGAAGAGAAGGCGGTGGCGCTGCGCTTTGTCGGTAGCCACTGCCGGGTGACGGGCGATCCGCTGATGCTGCGGCGAGCGATCAGCAACCTGCTGTCGAATGCGATCCGCTACACGCCGGCCGGCCAGGCGGTGACCATCCAGTTGAGCGAAAGCGCCGAGACGATCCGTCTGGTGGTGGAGAATCCCGGTACGCCGATTGCCGCCGAGCATCTGCCGCGGCTGTTTGACCGTTTCTATCGCGTCGACCCCTCGCGTCAGCGCAAAGGCGAGGGCAGCGGTATCGGCCTGGCGATTGTGAAATCCATCGTCAGCGCCCACCACGGCAGCGTAGCGGTGCAGTCCGATCGGCGCTCTACGCGTTTTATTATCGTGCTGCCGAAATAGACGCAATAACGGCTGAAAGTCAGCGGGCAGCGCCAGGCGGCCGCCCGCAGTATTGCCGCTCTCTTACTCTTCGAAGTACCAGTAGCCCTGATTAATCAGCCGCGTCAGTTCGCTCACGAACGCCGGATTCTGCAGGCCGCTGCCGAGCTCTTCCTGACCTAATGAGGTATAGCGGCACAGCGCATCCAGCGCTTTGGCATCGGTAGTGTCCAGCTGTTCGCTATGCACGAAGAAGCTGTCGCCGATATGCAGAACGCGCAGGCCGCTCAGGCGGGAGAGCTTTTCGCCGCCCAGCAGCGCATCGACCACTTCCTCTTCTTCATACGGTGGTTCCGCCGGCGCAATATCCAGCTCGTGACGCGGGGTGGTCACGAAACTGCCGAACCACTGCTTGAAGTCTTCCGGCTGGCGAATCATGTCGATCATCATGGTGCGCAGACGTTCGAGTTCATACTCCTCCACCCGGCCCGGATGCTCGCGGCAGGTGAGGTCCGGATCGCTGTAGTGTTCGCCGCCAAGATCGTTCTCCAGCACATAGTCGGCGAAGCTGCTGATCAGGTCGCGACCGTTTGGCCCGCGGAAGCCGACGGAGTAGTTCAGCGCGGTTTCGTGGGTCACGCCATCGTGCGGGAATCCTGGTGGAATATAGAGGATATCGCCCGGCTGCAGATCTTCATCAATGATCGGCGGGAACGGATCGACGTGCAGCAGTGCCGGATGCGGGCAGAACTGACGCATCGGCAGCTTATCGCCCACGCGCCAGCGGCGGCTGCCCATGCCCTGAATAATAAAGACGTCATACTGATCGATATGCGGGCCGACGCCGCCGCCGGGGACGGAGAAGGAGATCATCAGGTCGTCCAGACGCCAGTCCGGCAGTACGCGGAACGGGCGCACCAGCTCGGCGGCGGGCATATGCCAGTGGTTTACCGCCTGGGCCAGCAGCGACCAGCCGGTTTCGCCCAGCCCGTCAAAATGTTCAAAAGGACCATTGCTGGCCTGCCATTTGCCGTTGGTCAGGCTGACCAGTCGGCTGTCGACTTCCGGCTCCATGGCTAATCCGGCCAGCTCGTCCGGGGTAATCGGGTCGACGAAGTCCGGAAACGCGTTTTTTAATACCACCGGCTGTTTTTGCCAGTACTTCTCTAAAAACTCGGGCCAGTTAATGTTGAGTTGATAAGCCATCGATTATTACCAGTAAGAAGAAACGGGCCTGATTATAGAAACGGGGGCCAGGTGGGCGCTTTGTCGTGGGTCAAGAGTGGTGCTTAATTCACCATCGGCGCGATAATGGCGTTGGGTAAGAGAGAAAAATCACATTTTTGCCAAAAAACGATCTTAGCGTAAACGGCGCTGCAGGCCGCATGAACACTGGGATGGCGCCTTGAATGGTAAGAAGATGAATAAGCGAAAAGTTCAAATAATGAGCGGTCGATAAGATTTTTCTATTTTAACGCTTGCTACTTCCGGCGAACTCCCTATAATGCGCTCCCACTGACACGGCAGATG
>NZ_KV792997.1:0-587 GCF_001808325.1 Klebsiella sp. HMSC16C06 | reverse complement strand
CACTACAAAGGCAGGTTCTTTAAGGTAAGGAGGTGATCCAACCGCAGGTTCCCCTACGGTTACCTTGTTACGACTTCACCCCAGTCATGAATCACAAAGTGGTAAGCGCCCTCCCGAAGGTTAAGCTACCTACTTCTTTTGCAACCCACTCCCATGGTGTGACGGGCGGTGTGTACAAGGCCCGGGAACGTATTCACCGTAGCATTCTGATCTACGATTACTAGCGATTCCGACTTCATGGAGTCGAGTTGCAGACTCCAATCCGGACTACGACATACTTTATGAGGTCCGCTTGCTCTCGCGAGGTCGCTTCTCTTTGTATATGCCATTGTAGCACGTGTGTAGCCCTGGTCGTAAGGGCCATGATGACTTGACGTCATCCCCACCTTCCTCCAGTTTATCACTGGCAGTCTCCTTTGAGTTCCCGGCCTAACCGCTGGCAACAAAGGATAAGGGTTGCGCTCGTTGCGGGACTTAACCCAACATTTCACAACACGAGCTGACGACAGCCATGCAGCACCTGTCTCACAGTTCCCGAAGGCACCAATCCATCTCTGCAAAGTTCTGTGGATGTCAAGACCAGGTAA
>NZ_KV792996.1:56543-261804 GCF_001808325.1 Klebsiella sp. HMSC16C06 | reverse complement strand
AGCCCGGATAAGGCGCTACGCGCCGCTATCCGGGAAAAGCTCAGTGGCTTTTGCGGATCAGATAGCGGTACGGCAGGGCTTCGGTTTCCTGGGCCACCAGCTCATGCTCCATAAAGCGGCAGAATCCCGGGATATCGCGGGTGGTGGCCGGATCGTCAGCAATAATCAGCAGCGTCTCGCCGACCGGCATCGTCCGCACGGTTTTACGCACCATCATGACCGGCTCCGGGCAGCGGAGCCCCAGGGCATCCAGGGTATGGTCAGGAGTGGAGAAAAGTTCGCTCATTTTAGTCTCACGTTAACAAAACGGCCCTAGTTTACCCCCAGTTCGCCAGTACGCAAGCCAGGTTAACGTTTGCGCGAAAAACAACCATTGCATTACGCCGACAACGCAGTATCATGCAGCCGTTTTTTATTGGGTTCCCTCACCCCAACGTTCCGCTGCCGATTGCTCATTCACCTGAAGCATGACGGGCATAAAAAGGTCACAATATGAATCCGTTTACTACCGTACAGCGCAAAAAAGCGCTCGTCTGGCTTTCGCTATTTCATCTGCTGGTCATCACCTCCAGCAACTATCTGGTTCAGCTGCCGATCTCCATTTTTGGTTTCCATACCACCTGGGGCGCGTTTAGTTTTCCGTTTATCTTTCTCGCCACCGATCTGACGGTACGCATTTTTGGCGCACCGCTGGCGCGACGCATCATTTTCGCGGTGATGGTCCCGGCGCTGGTTATCTCTTACGGCATCTCTGCGCTGTTCTACATGGGCGAGTGGCAGGGCTTTGCCGCGCTGGGCACCTTTAATCTCTTCGTCGCGCGCATCGCCATCGCCAGCTTTATGGCCTATGCACTGGGGCAGATCCTCGACGTCCACGTCTTCAACCGCCTGCGGCAGAGTCGCCACTGGTGGCTGGCCCCCACCGCCTCGACGCTGTTCGGCAACATCAGCGATACCGTCGCGTTCTTCTTTATCGCTTTCTGGCGCAGCCCGGACCCGTTTATGGCCGCCCACTGGGGGGAAATCGCCCTCGTCGACTACAGCTTTAAAGTGCTTATCAGCATTATTTTCTTCCTGCCGATGTACGGCGTGCTGTTAAATATGCTGTTGAAAAGACTGGCGGATAAATCTGATTTGTCGGCATTACAGCCGAGTTAAAGGTACTCGCGGGCCGATGTGTTAAGATAGCCGGATGAGCCATTAGTGGCCGTTTATCGAAAGGAAGATGTCAATGCGCAATTTGGTTAAATATGTCGGTATTGGCCTGCTGGTAATGGGGCTTGCCGCCTGCGATAACAGCGATTCAAAAGCGCCAACCGTTGGCGCAGCAGCGGAGAGCAATGCCAGCGGCCAGGCAATCAGCCTGCTGGATGGCAAACTGAGCTTCACCCTGCCTGCGGGCATGGCCGACCAGAGCGGCAAACTGGGTACCCAGGCGAACAACATGCACGTCTACTCTGACGCTACCGGCCAGAAAGCGGTCATCGTCATCGTCGGCGACAGCACCAATGAAGATCTGGCGGTACTGGCGAAACGACTGGAAGATCAGCAGCGTAGCCGCGACCCGCAGCTGCAGGTGGTGAGCAACAAATCGCTGGAGATGAAAGGCCATACCCTGCAGCAGCTGGACAGCATCATCTCTGCCAAGGGGCAGACCGCCTGGTCTTCAGTGATCCTCGGCAAAGTGGATGACAAACTGCTGACCCTGCAGGTGACCCTGCCGGCGGACAACCAGCAGCAGGCGCAGACCGAAGCAGAAAGCATCATCAACACCCTCACCATCCAGTAATTACTGGCCTGGTGCGATGGCCTCCGGTTCGCTAACCGGGGGCCGTTTTTTTAGCCGCCAGCCCAACAGCAGCGCCGCCATCACCAGCCCAGCCGCGGCGAGATAAATCATCGAGATCCCGGTCCACGCCATCAGCAATCCGGCCAGCGGCCCGGTGACCCCCAACGACAAATCCATAAACACGGTATAGGTCGCCAGCGCCGACCCCTGATTGTGCTGCGGCACCGCTTTGACCGCCACCACCCCCAGCGCCGGGAAGACCAGCGAGAACCCCGCCCCGGTAAGGAAGGTACCGATTTTCGCCAGCAACGGCGTATCGGCAAAGCCGACCAGCAGTAGTCCGATAATCTCCACGCTAAAGCAGAGCATCGCCACGTTCAGTCCACCGAGGCGATTAATGCCGTTAGGAAACAGCAGCCGCGTGCCAACGAACGCGCAGCTGAATAACGTCAGAGCGAAAGCCGCGCCGTCCCAGCCTTTGGCGTCATAAAACAGCGTGATAAAGGTGGCGATCACCCCGAAGCCGGCGGAGGCCAGCGCCAGCGCCATACCGTAGGGCCAGACCCGGCCAAGCACCGCGCGAAACGACATCGCTTTACCTTTGGTAGCCTTCACCGCCGCGCGGGGCAGCGCACAGAGGATCGCCACCAGCGCCACCGCCATAATGACTACCGCCAGGCCGCTGAGGCCAATGTGTGAATAGCACAGCACGCCGAGCGGCGCGCCCATCGCCATCGCCCCGTAGGTCACAATCCCGTTCCACGAGATCACCCGCCCGATATGCAGCGAACCGACCACGCCGACGCCCCACAGCGTCGAGCCTGTGCCGGCGAAGCTCTGGCCGATACCAAGGATCACCCGTCCGAGGCATAACAGCAGCAAGCTAACCAGAGGCCAGCCGCTGCTCCAGGCCGCCAACAGATAGCTCAAACCGCTCAAAAAACAGCCGCAGAGACCGAAGACGACAATCTTTTTAGGCCCCAGCAGGTCGGCATAGCGCCCGGCATGCGGGCGGCTGAGCAGCGTGGCGAAATATTGCAGACTAATCACCAGCCCGGCCCAGAAAGCGCTAAAGCCCATGACATCATGCACATAGCCGGGCAGCACCGCCAGCGGCAGGCCGATGGTGAGATAGCTGGCAAAGTTAAAGATAACGACAGAGACAATCCGCAGATTGAGGCGCAGTCCATTGAGCGCCGGCTCGGCGACGGGTTCGGGCATCAGGTTCCACCAGATTTCGACAATCAGCTTTCACTATTACCACGCTGGCGGCGGAAAAGCAGCCCTCCTTTCGGAATATTGGCAGTCGGCGAACCGCTACACTTATCTGGCGCGACTCATAAAAGGAATACCTATGTCCTCTCCGCAGGCTGATAAAGCCGGGCTCCATATTTTACTTAAGCTGGCAGCGTTAGTGATTATCCTCGCCGGGATCCACGCCGCCGCCGATATTCTGGTGCAGCTGCTGCTGGCGCTGTTTTTCGCTATTGTTCTCAACCCGCTGGTCACCTGGTTCATTCGCCGCGGGGTGCGGCGTCCGTTCGCCATTACCCTGGTGGTGACGGCGATGTTGGTGATGCTCACCGCGCTGCTTGGCGTACTGGCGGCGTCGCTCAATGACTTTGTCGCCATGCTCCCCGATTTCAACCGCGCCCTGACGCGCAAGATCCTCCAGCTCCAGGAGTATCTCCCCTTCCTTAATCTGCATATCAATCCGGAGCGCATGCTGCGGCGCATGGATACAGAACGGCTGATGACCTGGGCCACGACGCTAATGACTCAGCTTTCCGGGGCGATGGCCAGCATCGTGCTGCTGGTGATGACGGTGATCTTTATGCTGTTTGAGGTTCGCCACCTGCCCTACAAACTGCGTTTTGCCCTCAATAACCCGCGCCTGCATATCGCCGGCTTGCACCGGGCGCTGAAAGGCGTCACCCATTATCTGGCGCTGAAGACGCTGATTAGCCTGTGGACCGGGCTGATTGTCTGGCTAGGGCTGCTGGCGATGGGGGTACAGTTCGCCCTGATGTGGGGGGTGCTGGCGTTTCTGCTGAACTATGTGCCGAACATTGGCTCCGCTATCTCCGCTATCCCCCCGATGCTGCAGGCGCTGCTGTTTAGCGGCATTTATGAGTGCCTGTTGGTCGGGGCGCTGTTTCTGGTGGTGCATATGGTGCTGGGCAACATGGTGGAGCCGCGCATGATGGGCCATCGGCTGGGAATGTCGACCCTGGTGGTGTTCCTGTCGTTGCTGGTCTGGGGCTGGCTGCTGGGGCCGGTGGGGATGCTGCTCTCGGTACCGTTAACCAGCGTCTGTAAAATCTGGATGGAGACCACCGTCGGAGGCAGCAAGCTGGCGATCCTGCTCGGCCCGGGCCGTCCCAAAAGCCGGCTCCCCGGCTAGCGGCGTTTGACCGGCCAGAAGATGGTCAACACGCCGGCGACAATGATCGTCACGCCCAGCAGCGATTGCCAGTAGAACGGCTCATGCCAGCCGGGCAACCAGATGGCGGCGGCCCACACGAGGATATAGCTCAGGCTCAGCAGGGCATACGCTTTCGACAGCGGCAGGCGATGCAGGGCAAAGTACCAGCAGACCATCGACAGCAGGTAGCCCAGCAGGCCGAAAAACAGGCCGAAGGTCCCGGGCCGGAAATGCAGCAGATGCTGGAGAAATGCCACAATATCGGTCAGCGGCGGCAAGGCCACCATGGCGCTGCGCAGCAGCAACTGCGCGGCGCTGACGAGGCCGACGCTGAATAATGCCCAGAGAAAGCCCATCAGACGCTGGTCCCCAGAATGACAATGCCCACGACGATCAACCCGACGCCAAGCCAGTGACGGCGAGCGACCGGCTCATGCCAGATGCCCCAGCCCGCGAGGGTAACCCAGACGAAATTCAGGCTCAGCATCGGATAGGCGATGCTGACCGGAATAGACTGCAGCACGCTCAGCCACAGCAGCATGCCGCAGCCCAGGCATAACAGCGCCATCCCCAGCCAGAAGAGTATATGGCGACTCCGCCGTCCGCGACGGGACGGGCGGGTCGCCTGTTTCTGGCAGAGTTGCCCGGCGCAGCTCAGCAGGCTGGCGAACACCAGACAGATCCAGACGCTCATTGCGGCAGATACTGAAGGAAGACCACCCGACCCAGCTCGTAGGCGTTATCTGGCTTCGGTAACGGTAAGTCAACCATACTCTCTCCTTTATCCATCAACAGCACCAGCGAGACCGGCCCCTGCTGACGGTGCGTGGCCAGCCAGTCGGCAAAACCGGCCTGGCTGACAAAGCTTCCCTGAGCATCCGGCCAGTCGAGACCGTACTTCAGCTCACCCTGTTTGTCGAACATAATAATATCGCTGCGCTTCAGCTCCCAGGCCAGGCCGCCGGCGATCCCAACGTTGTTGGTCAGGACGTAACGGCTGGGCTGCAGGGATTCACTGACGATATCCACGAGGAACTGCGGCTGTTTGCTGTCGATAACCCGGTCCGGGATGGCGAAGCCCACCAGCAGCGCCAGGCCGAGCGGACAGAGCGCGGCGAGGCTCCAGCGGCGGCCAGGGTTTTTCATCGCCAGCCAGCCCATCAGCGCCCAGACGGCGAAGGCGATCGCCGCCAGCAGACATTTATACAGCTCAATCTTGGTCCACACCGGCTTGTGCATCACGCCCCAGGGTGAGACCACCAGCACGGCGATCAGCCCCAGCAGGCCAACGCCCAGGTTGATCATCCCGTTGATGCGCAGCGCTTTTGCGCCGGTCTTTGCGGCCTCCAGCGCGTAGCGGGCCATCAGAATCGACAGCGGCGCAAAGCACGGCAGGATATAGGTCGGCAGTTTGCCTTTGGCGATACTGAAGAACAGGAACGGCATCGCCACCCAACCCAGCAGATACAGCGCGCCGCGAGCCTCATCGCGCTCAAGCCAGCCGCGCTTCAGCGCCCCCGGCAGCAGGGCCAGCCACGGCAGGCTGCCGGCGATCAGGAACGGAATGTAGTACCAGAACGGCGCTTTGTGCTGGGCATCTTTTTCGGCAAAACGCTGAATATGCTCGACCCAGAAGAAGTAGCGCCAGAAGTCCGGCTCGCGCTGGGCGATAGCCAGCCCCCAGGGCAGCACCACCAGCGTACAGACGATCACCGCCAGCCAGCCGTAGGTCAGCACTTCACGCCAGCGTTTACGGGCGATCACCCACGGCAGCACGCCCACCACCGGCACCGCCAGCGCCAGGAAGCCCTTGGTCATCACCCCCATACCGCAGGCGACGCCCAGCAGCGCGTAGCCCAGTATTTTGCCGCTGCGGCTCTGCGCCTGCGCCGCGCCCCAGAAGCTGCACATCGCCAGCGCCAGCCACAGGGTGATCATCGGGTCCAGCACCGCATAGGTGCCAATCGCATACACCAGCATCGCGGTAAGGAAAATCACCGGCGACAGGACAGCCACCTTTTTGTCGCGAAAGACGCGCCACGCCAGCCAGGCCACCAGCAGGGCAGTCATGGTGATAGCGAAGACCGACCCAAAGCGTACGCCGAAGTTATTATGGCCAAACAGCCACTGACCGATACTGTTGATCCAGTAACCGGCAATCGGCTTTTCGAAGTAGCGCAATCCGAGAAAATGCGGCACCACCCAGTCACCGGTGGCCAGCATTTCACGGCTGATCTCCGCATAGCGGGTTTCATCGGGTTGCCAGAGCAAACGAAAATTAAGCGGCAGCAGGTAATACAGCGCAAACAGCGCAATCAGAGAGACGCCATAGCGAATGCTTTTCATCAAACACCCGAAGTCAGTAATTGTTCACGTCCGAGCCAGCCTTCCCGGCCAGCCAGTTCACCCCGAACCACTTTGCCAGACGGCAGCTCGCTAAAGTCAGCGGGCAGCAGCTGGCTCAGTGGGCAAAACTGAATTTCCTCTTCCGCCGCCATGGTCAGCAGTTCATTGAACTGATCGGCGTAAGCAATACCTTCCACTTCGGCGTGAATGGTATAGACCGGCACGCCCGGGTCGCGATGGATGCAGTCGAGCAGGTAGCGGTTAAAGCCGGCGATATCGACCGCCGTGCCCACCGCCTCATCCCAGGTCGGCAGCGTGACCGGGATCTGCACCGTACCGAACGTGCCGCTACCGAGCTGGGGCAGGAACGGCCGCGTGCCGCGACAGTCGCTGTTGTAGAGAAAATCGAAGGATTCTTTGGCTTTGACCACCCGCTGATCGGCGCGCCAGCCGGCGACAGCCGAACAGGTGACCGGCCGGCCGATGATGCGTTCCAGTTCGAGCAGGCCGCGCTCAACCTCCAGCGCCAGCCGTTCCTGCGGCCAGACGCCGCTCCACGCCTGCCAGCTGTAGTGATCCCAGGCGTGCAGCCCGACTTCATGAGACTCGGCGGCCGCGCGGATCACCGCTTCGTTCCCCGCGCCGATGCGGCGTCCCGGCCACGCGGTGCCAGCCAGCAGAATATCCCAGCCGTACAGCGAAGCCGCTCTGGAACGCAGCATCTTCCACAGAAACTTCGGTTTTACCAGGCGCCACAGATGGCGCCCCATATTGTCCGGCCCGACGCTGAAGAAGAAGCTTGCCTGGATCCCGTGCTGGCCCAGCAGGTCCAGCAGCCGCGGAACGCCGTCCCGCGTTCCGCGAAAGGTATCGACATCTATGCGTAAGCCGACCTGTTTCATGGATTTTTATCGTCCACCAGTTCAACTGTACGCAGGAAGAAGTCCAGCGTGTGTTCGACCGTTTCTTCCATCTCCACCTTCGGTTCCCAGTTCAGGCAGCGTTTGGCGTTGCGAATGCTCGGCTTACGATGCTCAACGTCCTGGTAGCCCTTCCCGTAGTAATCGCTGCTTTCCACTTCACGGAAGCCGGCAAACGGCGGGAAGCGATCGCGCAGCGGATGGCGTTCGAAGCAGGCGAGCAGCATTTCGGCCAGCTCTTTGATGCTCGCTTCGTTTTCCGGGTTGCCGATGTTGATGATCTGCCCGTCGCAGCGGCCGTCTTTGTTCTCGATGATGCGGAACAGCGCTTCGATACCGTCGCTGATATCGGTGAAGCAGCGCTTCTGCTTGCCGCCCTCGATGAGCTTGATCGGCGACCCTTCCACCAGGTTGAGGATCAGCTGGGTGATGGCGCGGGAACTACCGATACGCGCGGCGTTGAGGTTATCCAGGCGCGGTCCCATCCAGTTGAACGGACGGAACAGGGTGAACTTAAGATCGTACTTATCGCCGTAGGCCCAAATCACGCGATCCAGCAGCTGTTTGGAGACCGAGTAGATCCAACGCTGTTTGTTGATCGGCCCGACCACCAGATTGGAGGTATCTTCGTCGAAGTTTTTGTCGGTGCACATGCCATACACTTCAGAGGTCGACGGGAAGATGATGCGCTTATTGTATTTCACGCAATCGCGGATGATCTTCAGGTTCTCTTCGAAATCCAGCTCGAACACGCGCAGCGGGTTGCGGGTGTATTCGATAGGGGTGGCGATGGCCACCAGCGGCAACACCACGTCGCATTTCTTAATGTGATACTCGATCCACTCGGAGTGAATGCTGATATCGCCTTCCACGAAGTGGAAACGCGGGCTCTCAAGGAAACGGCTGATGGCGTCGGAGCCGATATCCAGGCCGTAAATTTCATAGTTGTCGTCCTGCAGCAGGCGCTCGGTCAAATGGTTACCGATAAAGCCATTGACGCCAAGGATCAGCACGCGGGTGCGACGCTTAATCGCCACCACCGGTTTGCTGCTGATCACCGCCCCGGACACCAGGCCCAGCGCCTGCGCCAGCTGAGCGCCCTGCATGTACACACCGCGTTCGGTCTGGCCGGTGACAATTTCCAGCGCCCCGTCCTGGCACGCCACGATCAGCGGCGCAACGGAGATAACGGTACCCGGTTTGGCTGCCGGCAGATCGTGGCGGACGCGGGATTTCCAGACGATAAACTTGTTCGCGCCAGCGTAGCCGAAGGCGCCCGGCCACGGATCCGAGACGGCACGCACCAGATTGTGCAGGGTCTGCGCCGGCTGCTCCCAGTCGAGGCGGCCATCCTCCGGGGTACGACGCCCCACGTAGGTCGCCTGGCTGTGATCCTGCGGGCGCTCTGCGGTTTTTCCTTCAAGGATCGCCGGCAACGCCTGGCCCAGCAGCTCAGTGGCGGCGGCGCACAGCTTACGATGCAGCGTCAGGGCCGCGTCATCCGGGCCAATCGCCACGGTTTGCTGGGCGACGATATCGCCGGCATCCGCGCGGTTCACCATGCGGTGCAGGGTGACGCCGGTTTCGCTTTCGCCATTGACCAGCACCCAGTTCAGCGGCGCACGGCCACGATATTTCGGCAGCAGCGAACCGTGCAGGTTGAACGCCCCTTTCGGCGCCAGATTGAGGATCTCATCGCCCAGCAGGTTGCGGTAGTAGAAGGAGAACAGCACGTCCGGCTTCATCTCGCGGATACGCTCAATCCACAGCGGATGGTTCACGTCTTCCGGCGCCCACACTGGAATGCCCTGCTCGGCGGCAAGGCGCGCCACGGAGCCAAAGAAATGGTTTTCGCCAGGGTTATCCGGGTGGGTGAAAATAGCAGCGATATCATACCCGGCGTCCAGCAGGGACTGGATACCGGTGCAGCCCATATCGTGATAAGCGAAGACTACGGCTTTCATGAACGATCTTCCTCTTTAGATGCCGTTTCCGGCTGGCGAACAACACGTTGAATAAAGTAGCGGGGACGAGCGCGAACGTCGTTATAGATGCGTCCGATATACTCGCCGAGCAGGCCCATACCGATAAACTGGGCGCCGATGAACATAAACAGCACGGCGAAGAGCATGAACACCCCTTCCGCCGCCCACTGCGGGCCAAAGGCCAGGCGCAGCACCACCAGCAGCAGGCCGAAGGCGAAGCCCAGCAGGGCAATCACGCTGCCGAAAATGCTGAGCAGACGCAGCGGCGTGGTGGTCAGACAGGTCACCAGGTCGTACATCAGGTTGATCAGGCGCATGAAGCTGTATTTGGAGTCGCCGAATTCGCGCTCGGCATGCGTCACCGGGATCTCGACCGCGCGACGGGCGAAGGTATTCGCCAGGATCGGGATAAAGGTGCTGCGCTCGTGGCAGTTGAGCATCGCGTCGATAATATGGCGGCGGTAAGCGCGCAGCATGCAGCCGTAGTCGCCCATCGCTTTGCCGGTGGTGCGCTGGATCAGGCGGTTGATCATCTTCGAGGCGCTTTTGCGGAAGATGCTGTCCTGACGGTTCTGGCGGACGGTGCCCACCACGTCGTAGCCTTCATCAGCCTTCTCTACTAACCGCGGAATTTCCTCCGGTGGGTTTTGCAGATCGGCATCAAGGGTAATAATCAGATCGCCCGTCACATGGCTAAAGCCGGCCATGATCGCCGAGTGCTGGCCGTAGTTACGGTTTAACAGCACGGCGACGACGTGACTGCCTTCCGCCTCGGCGGCTTCGGTCAGCATGCGCGCAGAATCGTCGCTGCTGCCATCGTCGATCAGCAGAATTTCATATTGCCGCCCCAGCGTGGCGCAGGCGGTATCCGTACGACGAAGCAGTTCCGGCAGACTATCCTGTTCGTTATAAACCGGGATAACCACCGAGACCTTCTTCACGGGAGGGTAAGTAAGCATATCAACGTCCTGACAGCTGGCGCAGTGCGGAAATGACGCGAGTGACATCGTCATCGGTCATGTCCGGGAACAACGGGAGAGAACAGATGCGGGCGCTGTTCCATTCGGTATTTGGCAGGGAAACCTCAGGGAAGCGCTCGCGGTAATATTTTTGCGTATGAGCCGCACGGAAATGCAGACCCGTGCCGATACCCATCGCCTTCAGCTTTTCCATCAGCGCGTCGCGGCTGATGCCGCATGCGGCCTCATCGACGCGGATGATAAACAAGTGCCAGGCGTGCTGGTGATCCCATGCCGGGACGGTCAGCGGTTTAAACGGCGTGTCCGCCAGCTCGCGCAGGTAGCGCTGGGCAATCTCCGTCCGGCGCTGATTGGCGTGGCTCAGTTTTTCCAGCTGGACCAGCGCCAGAGCGGCGTTGATATCGGCAAGGTTGTACTTGAAGCCCGGGGTGATCACCTCCGCCTGCGGCGCGCGGCCGTGGGTCTGACGATCATAGGCGTCCACGCCCAGACCATGGAATTTCAGACTGCGGATACGGGAGGCCAGCTCGTCGTCGTCGGTGACAATCAGCCCGCCTTCGGCGCAGGTCATGTTCTTGATCGCGTGGAACGAGAAAATGGCGGTCCCCTGCCAGCCAATGTGGCGGCCTTTATAATGGGTACCCGCCGCATGGGCGGCATCTTCAATCACCGGAATGCCGTGGCGCTCGCCCACCGCGCGAATGGCGTCGATGTCGGCTGGCGCGCCCGCGTAGTGCACGGGAATTATCGCTTTGGTACGCGAAGTGATCGCCGCTTCCACCGCGTCAGGGGTAATCATCAGATTGTCGTTATCGACATCGATCATCACCGGCGTAGCGCCCAGCAGGCAGATCATATTGAGAGTGGAGACCCAGGTCTGGGACGGCGTAATGACTTCATCGCCGGGGCCAATACCCAGCGCCATCAGGGTCACATGCATCCCGCCGGTCGCTGAACTGACGGCAATCGCGTGGCGATTGCCGGTCAGCTGGCAGAATGCCGCTTCGAGTGCCTGATTCTTCGGTCCGGTGGTGATCCAGCCCGACGCTAAAACTTCACGCAGCGCAGCCAGCTCTGCGTCGCCCATCGACGGGCGCGAAAACGGCAAAAAATCGCTCATCATCATCCTGTTCTGTAGTTGACCCACGCACAAATCAGGGTCGTTAGAATAAAATATCCTGCGCCTGCGGACTTAAACGAAATTAAAATGAAGTGAGTTCAGCGCGGCATTCCATTTCAGGGTATTTCGACCACTATTAATGTAGTCGACCTTGCTTAGGATAATATTAAGAAATTAATATTTTCTCAGAATAAGTAATAACTCATTACTAAACAGTATGATAGGAATTTTTTATGGCAGGGGTATGACAGGAAAGCGTTCCTGTTAAGCGGCAAGAAACAGGAACGCAATAGCAAAAAGTAAACGGGAATTAAACCAATACACAATACTTTAATTAGCGATCGTCACGCTTAATGACAAAATGTTAGCGCAGATCACAAAGTTATTTCTGCTGAATTACAAGTTTGCAGGAAAATCCGCAGGTAATTCGCTCGCCGGGCAATTAATGACCTCGTCATTATCGGCGCCACAGTCGCGAATGAAGGTGATAGTGGCGAACTCGTCAATCACTTCCGTTGGATAGGCCGGGCCGGCATCACGGTACGAATTCATCAGCGGAATATGGTCGTTCTGGAAGCAGACGGTTTTTTCCGGGTTATTCATGATCCAGCGCGGGAAGAAAATGGTGCCGTGGAACAGTTTGTCGCCCAGGTTGACGATCAGGCTGACGTCGGTGCCGGTCGGTTCGGTCCAGGAGATTTTGTAGATACTTTCCCCCACCCGCACGATGTATGCTTCCTGATCTTTCACCCAGCGATTGCCGACGATGCCGCTGTGAATACGGTAGTCGAGGGTGTGGCCATTTTTGACGTAAATCTCGTAGTTCCAGCCGTTGTCGTAGGTATAGACCAGATGTTTACCGATAAAGCCGCTGAGGTCATGTTTGTCGAAAGTGCTCATCATTTATTCTCCTCTGTTTTGTTGAGGACAGCATACGTCTTTAAAAAATGAATGAATAACGCTATGTTTGGATTAAATACATCCAAATTTTAGATTTATTATGCACAAGACAACCCTGGAGCAATGGGCGTTACTCGAAAAGGTAGTGGAATTGGGGAGCTTTGCCAGAGCGGCGGAGGAGACCAACCGCAGTCAGTCTTCGGTAAGCTATAATCTCGCGCTGCTGCAGGAGCGCTTAGGCGTGGCGCTACTGGCGCCGTCCGGCCGGCGGGCGGTGCTGACCCCGGCCGGCGAACTGCTGCTGAATCAGGTCAAACCGCTGCTGCAGGCCTTCGCCTACGTCGAGACCCACGCCGCCACCTTACGCAACGGGGCGCGTACCCGCCTGGATCTGGTGGTCGACAGCATTTTCCCGCGCCAGCGGCTGTTCGCGATTTTACGCCAGTTTCAGCAGCGCTATCCCCAGACCCAGGTCAGACTCACCGAAGTGCTGGAAAACGTTGATGACGAGAGCGCGGCGCGGACAGAAGCTGATGTGATGGTGCTGACCCGCCGCCAGGATATTACCGGCCGCGGAGAGTGGCTGATGAATATTGATTTTATCGCCGTCGCCCACCGCGACCACCCTCTCGCCACGCTCGACGGGCCGCTGGAGGACAGCACGCTGGCGCCGTGGCCGCTGGTGCGCATTGCCGATCAGACCGGCGATGGCCAGGCGACGCGTGACGCCTGGACCTTCTCCACCATTGACGCCGCCATTGATGCGGTGATGTATCAGGTCGGGTTCGGCTGGCTGCCGGAAGAGCGCATTCGCCCCCATCTCGACCAAGGCGTGCTGAAGCGGCTGCCCCTCAGCCACGGCGCGCGCCGCGCGACGCCGCTGCACCTGATCGTTAAGCGGGACCTGGCGCCGATCGACGAGCAGGTAGCCACGCTGCTGGGCTTATTCCGGGCGCCCTGAGAAGCGCAGGCGGTTTTTACCGCCCGCGTGTAATGATACGATTTTCTTATACTTTCCGGCGCAATATTGATCCAGGTTACTCCCAAAGTATGATGAATCACTAAAATCGTCATACTTTCCTGTCGCTGAGATCACCGTCTTGTCTACTATCCGCCTCACCCTGCTGGCGCTGGTTGCCTGCGTCCCTTTACTGGCTCAGGCCGCGCCGCACCAGCTCACCACCGCCTGGCCGGTTAACGTCGGCCCGCTGAATCCCCATCTCTATACACCCAACCAGATGTTTGCCCAAAGCATGGTCTATGAACCGCTGGTGAAGTATCAGGCTGACGGCAGCGTACAGCCCTGGCTGGCGACCCGCTGGCGTCACGCCGCCGATGGTAAAACCTGGTGGTTCACCCTGCGCGACGATGTGACCTTCTCCAATGGCGAACCGTTTAACGCCCAGGCCGCGGCGGCCAATTTCCAGGCGGTGCTGGCCAACCGCCAACGCCATGCCTGGCTTGAGCTCGCCAACCAGATCACCGACGTGCGGGCGCTCAGCGCCACTGAGTTGCAGATCACTCTGAAAAGCGCCTACGCGCCCTTACTCCAAGAGCTGGCCCTGCCCCGCCCGTTCCGCTTCATCGCGCCCTCGCAGTTTATCGATGGCGGCACCGCCAGGGGCATTAAAGCCCCGATCGGCACCGGTCCGTGGCGACTGGCGAGCTCGCAGCTCAATCAGCGCGATGTGCTGGTACGCAATGAGCGCTACTGGGGTCGTAAACCGGCACTGCAGCAAATCACCATCAAGGTGATCCCCGACGCCACCAGCCGGGCGGTGGCGTTCGAAACCGGGGAAATCGATATGCTCTACGGTGACGAAGGGCTGCTGCCGCTGGACACCTTCGAACGTTTTCGCCATCACCCCGGCTACGTGGCGCGCCTGTCCGCCCCGGTGGAAACGGTGATGCTGGCGCTGAACGCCAGCCAGGGCCCGACCCGCGAGCAGGCGGTTCGTGAGGCGCTCAACTACGCCGTCGATAAACAGACCCTTGTCGATAGCGTGTTGTATGGCACCCAGCAGGTTGCCGACACCCTGTTTGCCCCCTCGGTCCCCTACGCGCCGCAGGATCTGACGCCGCGCCGTTACGACCCGGCAAAAGCCCGCGCCCTGCTGGAGCAGGCTGGCTGGCAGCAGCCGGATGGCCAGCCCTGGCGACAAAAAGCCGGGCAACCGCTGGCGATTGAGCTGGCGTTTATCGGCACCGACGCGCTGGCTAAATCAATGGCCGAAATTATTCAGGCCAATCTGCGGCAGGTCGGCGTCCAGGTCACCCTGGTGGGTGAGGAGGAGAGCAGCATTTACGCCCGCCAGCGCGAAGGCCGCTTCGGTATGATCTTCAATCGCACCTGGGGCGCGCCCTACGATCCGCATGCCTTTTTAAGCTCGATGCGCGTCCCGTCGCATGCGGATTACCAGGCCCAGCGAGGCCTGCCGGACAAGGCGCTGATTGATAAAGAGATTAGCGAAGTACTGACCACGGGGGACGAGGCGCTGCGGAGAAAACTGTACCACGATGTGCTGACCCGCCTGCATCAGGACGCGGTGTATCTGCCCATCAGCTATGTCTCGCTGATGTCGGTTGCGCACCAGGAGGTCGGGGAGATCCCGTTCGCCCCGGTGACCACCGAGATCCCTTTCGATCAGATTAACCCGGTAACGCCATAATGCTACGCTATATTTTACGCCGCCTGCTGCTGCTGATCCCGCTGCTGCTCGCCGCCTCCGCCATCATCTTTCTGCTGCTGCGGCTCGGCACCGGCGACCCGGCGCTGGATTATTTACGCCTGTCGAACCTGCCGCCCACTGAAGAGATGGTTGCCTCGACCCGCGAGCTGCTGGGGCTCAACCAGCCGCTGGCGATGCAGTATCTGCACTGGCTGTGGCGGGCGCTGCACCTGGATTTCGGTCTCTCCTATGCCACCCAGCGCCCGGTGCTGGATGACCTGCTGCACTTCCTGCCAGCCACCCTGCTGCTCACCGGCGCGGCGCTGGCGCTGATCCTCGTCACCTCTCTGCCGCTGGGCATCTGGGCGGCGCGCCATCGCGATCGCCTGCCGGACTATGTGGTACGGCTGATTGCCTTTCTTGGCGTCTCAATGCCGAACTTCTGGCTGGCCTTTCTGCTGGTGATGCTCTTTTCCGTGCATCTGCAGTGGCTCCCGGCGATGGGGTATGGCGACTGGCAGCACCTGATTTTGCCCGCCGTCTCCATCGCCTTTATGTCGCTGGCGATCAACGCCCGCCTGCTGCGCGCCAGCATGCTGGACGCCGCCAGCCAGCGTCACGTGATATGGGCGCGGCTACGCGGATTGAGCGCGCGCCAGGTGGAGCGCCGACATATCCTGCGCAATGCCACCCTGCCGGTGGTGACCGCCCTGGGCATGCACATTGGCGAGCTGATCGGCGGCACCATGATTATCGAAAATATCTTTGCCTGGCCCGGGGTCGGCCGCTACGCGGTTTCCGCCATTTTCAATCGCGATTACCCGGTGATCCAGTGCTTTACCCTGATGATGGTGACGGTGTTCGTGCTGGCTAATCTGGCGGTGGATGTGCTTAACGCGGCGCTCGACCCGCGCCTGCGCCGCCACGAGGAGGTGAGCGCATGAGATGGCTACAAAGCTTTCGCTGGCCGGTAAAACTGGCCATGCTGGTTATCGCGCTGTTGGCAGTCATCGCCATCGGCAGCGGCTGGTGGCTGCCCTGGGATCCAGCGGCGATTGACCTTCAGCAGCGGCTGCTACCGCCGGGCGCAGCACACTGGCTCGGCACCGATCATCTCGGCCGGGATATTTTCTCACGCCTGCTGGCCGCCACCCGCGTTTCGCTGGGGGCGGTGATGGCTTGTCTGCTGCTGGTGCTGCTGATCGGTCTGGCGGTCGGCGGCAGCGCCGGGCTGCTGGGCGGCCGCGCCGACCGCGGCCTGATGCGCCTCGCCGAACTGTTTATGACCTTTCCGACCTCGATCCTGTCGTTCTTTATGGTGGGGGTGCTGGGTACCGGGTTGACCAACGTGATCCTCGCCATTGCGCTGTCGCACTGGGCCTGGTATGCCAGAATGGTGCGTAACCTGGTGGTTTCCCTGCGCCAGCGCGAATTTATCCTCGCCGCCCGACTGAGCGGCGCCAGCCAGTGGCGGCTGTTCAGCGACCATCTGGCCGGGGCGGTGATCCCCTCGCTGCTGGTGCTCGCCTCGCTGGATATCGGCCATATGATGCTTCACGTGGCCGGCATGTCGTTCCTCGGTCTCGGCGTCAGCGCGCCGACGGCGGAATGGGGGGTAATGATCAACGACGCCCGACAGTATATCTGGACCCAGCCGCTGCAAATGGTCTGGCCGGGGCTGGCGCTGTTCATCAGCGTGATGGCTTTTAACCTGCTGGGCGACGCGCTGCGCGATCGTCTCGATCCCCACCTGATCGCGGAGCATAGCCACTGATGCCGCAGAAGATCCAACTGGAACAGATCTCGCTTGCCGCTGACCGACCGCTGGTCAGCGACGTTTCCTTCACCCTGCGCCGCGGGCAGGTGCTGGCGCTGCTCGGCAGCAGTGGCTGCGGAAAATCGCTGACCTGCGCCGCCGCGCTGGGCATGTTGCCGCCTGGCGTCAGGCAAACCGCCGGCCGGGTGCTGCTCGACGGCATTCCGGTGCACGGCGAACAACTGCGCGGCACGACTATTGCCACCATCATGCAAAACCCACGCAGCGCCTTTAATCCACTGCAGACCATGGCCGCGCACGCCCGGGAAACCTGCCGGGCAGCGGGTCGTGAAACAAATGACGCCGTGCTGCTAGCAGCGATGGAGGAGGTCGGTCTGGACAATCCGCGGGCGCTGCTGAAGCGCTACCCCTTTGAGATGAGCGGCGGCATGCTGCAGCGGATGATGGTCGCTCTCGCCCTGCTCAGCCGCGCGCCCTTTATCATCGCCGACGAGCCGACGACCGATCTCGATGCCATCGCCCAGGCGCGCATTCTCGATCTGCTGGCGGATATCGTCGCCAGGCGCGGTCTGGGGCTGCTGCTGGTGACGCATGATATGGGCGTCGTGGCGCGGCTGGCGCATCACGTGACGGTCATGGAGAACGGTCGCCTCGTTGAACACTGCGATGTGAATACGCTATTTAGCGCCCCGCGGCACCCGCTCAGCCAGCGCCTGCTGGCCGCGCATCTGGCGCTGTACGGCCTGGAGAAAACACCATGAATTTACTCAGCGTCACCGGAGTGAGTCACGATTATCCTCACCACGGCAGGGTCCTGCATGCGATCCATCTCGCCATCGCCCCCGGCGAAACGGTGGCCCTGCTCGGACGCAGCGGCTGTGGGAAAAGCACCCTGGCGCGGATGCTGGTGGGTCTGGAAACGCCGCAGCACGGTGATATTGCCTGGCGCGGCACGCCGCTGACTGCCCTCAAGGGCGAGGCCATCGGCGCCTTCCGCCGTGATATTCAGCTGGTATTTCAGGATGCCTTCAGCGCGGTGAATCCGCGCAAAACGGTGCGCGAGATCGTCAGCGAGCCGCTACGCCATCTGTTACGCTTGTCGCGTGAGGCGCGTTCGCGGCGGGTGGAAGAGATGCTGCTGGCCGTCGACCTCGCGCCGTCGCTGCTCGATAAGCGCCCGGCGCAGCTCAGCGGCGGACAGCTGCAGCGCGTCTGCCTGGCACGCGCCCTGGCGGTACGGCCGCAGCTGTTGATCCTGGATGAAGCGGTTTCAAATCTCGATCTGCTGCTGCAGGCGGAGATTATCGCCCTGCTGAAGCGCCTGCAGGCGCAGTTTGACACCGCCTGCCTGTTTATCACCCACGACCTGCGGCTGGTGGAGCGCTTTTGCCAGCGAGTGCTGGTGATGGAGCACGGGCGCATCGTCGAAACCGCGACGGTCAGCTTACCGCTGCGCCTGCACTCCCCTGCAGGTCAGGCGCTGCAGCGCGCGGTGCTGCCACCTTTTCCTGCCACTCTGCTAAACGAGGCCATGCCATGCAGCGCGTAACCCTGACCCTTGATGATGACCTGCTGGCCGCCCTCGATGCGCTCAGCGCCCGCCGTGGCTACCACAATCGCTCGGAGGCGGTACGCGATATTCTGCGCGACGCCCTCAACCAGGATCCTCCGTCGCCGGAATCACGGCGCGGGTATGCCGTCCTGTCGTACGTGTATGAACATGAGAAACGCGAACTGGCGAGCCGGCTGGTGGCCACCCAGCATCATCATCACGATCTCTCCGTCGCCACGCTGCATGTGCATATCAGTCATGACGACTGCCTGGAGATTGCGGTGCTGAAAGGTGACATGGCCGAGGTACAGCATTTTGCCGACGAGGTGATTGCCCAGCGCGGCGTGCGCCATGGGCATTTGCAGTGTTTAGCGGATGAAAATTAAAACGATGGCGAGCTGCTGCATACTGTTTTAAGCCTGTTTGAGACGTTCATTGAGCGTCTCAAGGATCCAGGTATTTACGGAAACCTGCTCCTCCGCAGCGGCGGAGCTAAGACGCTCGCCAAATGACTCAGGATAGCGCAGCGTGAAGGTTTTCATCTTTTCCGGGTGAGCATAAGGCTCAATCCCCGCTTCATGACAATCTGCGAGATACTCCTGTAATGATATCTCGCCCTCCTGTTGTAACCCTTGAATACTATCGGAAACAAAATCGCAATATCCTGATAATCCAAGGAACTTACCGCGGAATGCATTGAGCTCAGGCACGTAATTGATAACGGCAGGCTGGCCGGCAATCTCCATTGAGTTTGGCGTTTTAGGTTTGATCATGGTTTTACCCCTATAGTGATTAACCAATCGCGCACGCTCTCCACGGCGCCTTTGTCAGTATCCGGCGAAGGATGAGGCCTGTGAAAGCTGGCAATGCTGTGGTTCAACAAAAATTTACAGCGCGAGCCGCGTCCTTCTTTAATCTCCCCGCCTAACGCTTTAATTAGCGATTCAATGTCGGCCCATTTAATGCCCTGTGGCACAGGGATTTTAAACAGTTGCTCCAGCGTGTGGTGCTGTTTATTACGTAAAGATAAAACCTGCTGCTCCATCGCCCTGCCCCATGACTTCATCCATTGAAGTCAAGCTAATGATAGCACAAGATGAAGTCAAGCCAAATTCTGATGAAGTTTGTTTATCAACAGTTGATAAACCACATAAACTATACGCTTTGTGAATTATCCCGCTTCGCCAATAATGGCGCCTCATTTAACGATCTCGTTATGGCGAGGCTCCTGCATAAATACAAGTTACCGCCCTGTTGGTATCGAGAGAGACCACTCAGGGAAATACAGGCTTCCATCGAATCAAGGTGTTGCCAAGGTAACTTCTGGCGGTCATGACCGTTCAGATACGTTATGCAGTGCTAAAACCAGGACGTAGGGATCTGCCTGCGCTAACCCTGTCTTGTTCGCCCCTATGAGTGATTTTTTATAGGGATTTTAATCATGTCTTCCATTCAACTCTGCGCCGCCCATCAGGCGACCTCTGGCTTCGACGGCGATGCGATCGCCCAGTACATGCGTACCGATTTTATTACGCTGCAGGAACATCTCAGCGTCCATGAGGCGCGCGAACACTTTATCTCCCAGCTGGACAGCGATGATATTCCCGGCCAGGTGTTTGTCGTCGCCGGCAGGAAACTGCGCGGCAGCCTGTCGGTCAAAAAGCTCCTGCAGGAAGGGGATGTCGGGCAGTCTATCCGCTACCTGATGGACAGCTGCCTGTTTCGCGTCAAACCTGACGACGAGCGCCCGCAGGTGATTGCCGAACTCACCGAGCGCGGCCTCGATCTGGTACCGGTTGTCGATAAAGGCGAGCTGGTCGGCTGCCTGATGGAAAAGGAGATCGCCCATCTGCTGGAGGATGACGTCACCGAAGACGCCCAGCTGCAGGGGGCGACGCTACCGCTGGAAAAACCGTACCTCGAGATCAGCCCGTTGACGCTGTGGAAGAAGCGCTCGGTGTGGCTGCTGCTGCTGTTCGTGGCCGAAGCCTATACCAGCAGCGTGCTGCAGCATTTCGAAGAGGCGCTGGAATCGGCCATCGCCCTCGCCTTCTTTATTCCGCTGCTCATCGGCACCGGCGGCAATAGCGGAACGCAGATCACCTCGACGCTGGTGCGCTCGATGGCGCTGGGGGAAGTGCGGCTGCGCGATATGGGGCGGGTGATCCGCAAAGAGGTGTCGACCTCGTTTCTGATTGCCCTGACCCTGGGTCTGGCGGGCTGCCTGCGCGCCTGGATGATGGGGATTGGCATGGAAATCACGCTGATCGTCAGCCTGACGCTGGTATGTATTACCCTGTGGAGCGCGATTGTCTCGTCGATCATTCCGATGGTGCTTAAGCGGATCGGCATCGACCCAGCGGTGGTTTCCGCGCCGTTTATCGCTACGCTGATTGATGGCACCGGGCTGATTATCTATTTCAAAATCGCCCAGTATTTTCTTGGGTTGAACTGATCAAGTAAGCCCGGGTGCCACAGTACCCGGGCCCTTGGATTACCCTTCCACCAGCGCCTGCGCGCAGGCCCAGGCGCTTGACCACGCCCACTGGAAGTTATAGCCGCCGAGCCAGCCGGTGACGTCCATCACTTCGCCGATAAAGTAGAGACCCGACGCCTTACGCGCCTCCATGGTACGTGACGAAAGTTCGTTAGTATCCACGCCGCCGAGGGTCACCTCCGCCGTCCGGTAGCCTTCGGTGCCGTTCGGCTGCACGCGCCAGGCGGTCAGTGTCTCCACCAGCGTCTGCTGATCGCGAACGTTCAGTTGCTTCAGTGTTACATCAGGTATCTGTCCCAGCTGCTGCAGACACTCCACCAGCCGCTTCGGCAGCTGCATCGCCAGGGTATTTTTCAGGCTCTGGTTGGGATGCGCGCTGCGCTGCTCGTTAAGGAAGTCCTCAAGATTGCAGTCCGGCAACAAGTTAACAGTGACGAACTCGCCGGGCTGCCAGTAGCTGGATATCTGCAGCACCGCCGGCCCGGAAAGGCCACGATGGGTAAACAGCAGATTTTCGCGGAACAGGGTGCCGTTCTCGGCGGTAATGGTAGAAGGCACCGAAACGCCGGAGAGCACCTGAAGCTGCTCGAGCAGCGGCTTATGCAGGGTAAACGGCACCAGCCCGGCGCGGGTCGGCAGTACCTTCAGGCCGAACTGCTCGGCCACCTTGTAGCCAAACGGCGAGGCGCCGAGCCCCGGCATCGACAGACCGCCGGAGGCAATCACCAGCTTTTTGGTCATCAGCGTTTCGCCGTTCACCTGTAGCCGGTAGCCTTGTTCATCTCGCTCGACGCTGAGGATTTCGCTGCGCAGGCGGATCTGCACGTCGCCCTTTTCGCATTCCGCGAGCAGCAGATTGACGATCTGCTCCGCCGAATCATCACAAAACAGCTGGCCGAGCGTCTTCTCATGCCAGGCGATGCCATATTTGCCGACCAGCTCGATAAAGTCCCACTGGGTGTAGCGCGCCAGGGCAGATTTGCAAAAATGCGGGTTTTGGCTCAAATAGGCCGCCGGCTCAACATACATGTTGGTAAAGTTGCAGCGGCCGCCGCCGGACATCAGAATTTTTCGTCCCGGCTTTTTGCCGTTATCGAGCAGCAGGACGCGGCAGCCGAGCTGGCCCGCCTGCGCTGCGCAAAACATTCCTGCCGCTCCGGCGCCAACGACAATGGCATCAAACCTTTCCACACCGCGTTCCTCGTTCCCCAATTGTCGGGTTTTGTAAATATTTCACTCTGGTCACACCAGCGGGAAAAATCCCGCATTAGATACATCATTGAAAGATATAGGATTACTCCCAACAGGGTAAAACCTAAACAGGAAGAAAATCAAAAAAAGTCTATATTTCACTTTGCCCGCGCCGCTAAAGTCACTGATAATGCGCCGCGTTCATGTCCTCAAAATGGCGTAACGTCCTATGCTACATTTATTTGCCGGTCTGGATTTACATACCGGACTATTATTATTGCTTGCTTTAGCTTTTGTACTGTTTTACGAAGCGATTAACGGTTTCCATGATACCGCAAACGCGGTGGCTACGGTTATCTACACTCGCGCAATGCGGTCGCAGCTTGCTGTGGCGATGGCGGCGCTCTTCAACTTCTTCGGCGTTCTGCTGGGCGGTCTCAGCGTAGCCTATGCCATTGTGCATATGCTGCCCACCGATCTGCTGCTTAACATGGGTTCCGCACATGGCCTCGCCATGGTGTTCTCTATGCTGCTGGCGGCGATCATCTGGAACCTCGGCACCTGGTATTTCGGCCTCCCGGCCTCCAGTTCTCACACCCTGATTGGCGCCATCATCGGTATTGGTTTAACCAATGCGCTGATGACCGGTACTTCAGTGGTTGATGCGCTGAATATCCCGAAAGTCATCGGCATTTTTGCTTCGCTTATCATCTCGCCGATCGTCGGTCTGGTGATTGCGGGCGGCCTGATTTTCATTCTCCGTCGCTACTGGAGCGGTACCAAAAAACGCGCGCGTATCCACCTGACCCCCGCAGAGCGTGAAAAGAAAGACGGTAAGAAAAAACCGCCGTTCTGGACCCGTATCGCCCTGATCCTGTCCGCTATCGGCGTGTCGTTCTCCCACGGCGCCAACGATGGGCAGAAAGGCATTGGTCTGGTGATGCTGGTGCTGATTGGCGTCGCCCCGGCGGGCTTCGTGGTGAATATGAACGCCTCCGGTTACGAAATCACTCGTACCCGCGATGCGGTCAACAACGTGGAAACCTTCTTCCAGCAGCGCCCTGACCTGCTGAAGAAAGCCACCGGTGTTGACCAGTTGGTTCCGTCTCCGGATACCAATACCGCGGCCAACGGTGAGTTTCATTGCCATCCAGCAAATACCATCAACGCGCTTGACCGCGTGAAGACTATGCTGACCGGCGTTGAAACCTACGATTCACTGTCACCGGATCAGCGCGGTCAGCTGCGTCGCATTATGCTCTGCATCTCCGACACCACTGATAAAGTGGCGAAGCTGCCGGACGTCAGCGCTGACGACCAGCGTCTGCTGAAGAAACTGAAAACCGATATGCTGAGCACCATCGAGTACGCGCCAATCTGGATTATTATGGCGGTCGCGCTGGCGTTAGGTATCGGCACCATGATCGGCTGGCGCCGCGTGGCGACCACCATCGGCGAGAAGATTGGTAAGAAGGGCATGACCTACGCTCAGGGGATGTCGGCACAGATGACCGCGGCGGTTTCTATCGGCCTGGCGAGCTACACCGGAATGCCGGTTTCCACCACCCACGTGCTCTCCTCCTCGGTAGCGGGGACAATGCTGGTGGATGGCGGTGGTCTGCAGAAAAAGACCGTGACCAGCATCCTGATGGCCTGGGTGTTGACCCTTCCGGCAGCGATTATCCTTTCAGGCGTCCTTTACTGGCTCTCCCTGAAACTGATTTAAACGTCATTCGATCAAAACGGGTCAGCTTGCTGGCCCGTTTTTTTATCCCGAAGATGTCGTTAGTGCCAGATCATCAGCGCAATCAGGCTCACCACCACCAGACCGCACAGCGCGCTGGTCAGGATAAACTGACGACGAACACGTTCGCAGCGACGAATAAATTCATCATCGTGATGGTCACGGTAACGCTGGGCGTAGATATACCACACCAGCCGCATCTGTTTGCTGGGCTGCCCATGCGAGGTAAAAAAGCCGCCGCCATCAACATACTGATAGAGCAAGGGATCGCAACCACGTAGCACCACCAATAATGCACGCAACGATGAGAAGTAGCGTGCCATATTCACCACACAAACGACACACAGGGCCCAAAACAGCGCAATAGTGCTGATCATACCTCCTCCCCGGCGACCCGCCCACGGAGAAATCCTCCGCGGCTACCGCTCCCCAAATAACCCACGACGATACCGTAAAGAGTGCGATTCCGATCACATTTATTTTTCCGACCGGCTCATTAAATAGTGTAGGAGATCCATTAATTTTTTTACCACAAGGTTATTCGTTATCAATACGTAAGACGGATAAATTTGTTTAACTTTTAGGTGAACCCAGTGCATTGACGGAGTGCGGGGGGCGCTATAAGGTAGGAAATATCTTCTACAATGAAGTCCTTAAAGGCTACCCTCCCGCGAATGTAGCACGCAGGACGCGGGCGAAACGGCAGCGCCAGCTGTCAGGTCCAATGGTCATCGACAAACTTATGGAAGGAGTAACACTATGGCTTACAAACATATTCTTATTGCAGTAGACCTGTCCCCGGAGAGTAAAGTACTGGTTGAAAAAGCCGTTTCTATGGCCCGCCCGTATAACGCAAAAGTGTCCCTGATCCACGTGGATGTGAATTACTCCGACCTCTACACCGGGCTGATTGACGTTAACCTCGGCGACATGCAAAAACGCATCTCCGAAGAGACCCATCACGCGCTGACCGAGCTCTCCACCAACGCGGGCTACCCGATCACCGAGACCCTGAGCGGCAGCGGCGACCTCGGCCAGGTGCTGGTCGATGCGATTAAAAAATATGATATGGATCTGGTGGTCTGCGGCCACCATCAGGACTTCTGGAGCAAGCTGATGTCTTCTGCCCGCCAGCTGATCAACACCGTCCATGTCGACATGCTGATCGTCCCGCTGCGCGACGAAGAAGACGAATAACCTTCCCGTGTTATCCGCGTAAGACGCCCGCCGATGCGGGCGTCTTTATTTTCGCTTTCCCCTCACCGCATGGCAGAGATTAAAGCCATAAAATCGCCATTCAATTAGTGTGATCAACCAGTTATTCGCCAAAACATCTATATAATAATCTATTCATTAAGCCAATAACCGCAGCATGGCGAGTTATCAGACATTTTCGGCGCGTTCTGGCATACGCGTTCATACTTTTTGGGAAAGTAAAACAAGGCGAAGGAATATGAATACTACTGCACCTACGGGCTTGCTGCAGCAACCTCGTCCGTTCTTCATGATCTTCTTTGTGGAGCTCTGGGAACGTTTTGGCTATTACGGCGTTCAGGGGATCCTGGCGGTCTTCTTTGTTAAACAGCTGGGCTTCTCTCAGGAACAGGCCTTTATCACCTTCGGCGCCTTCGCGGCGCTGGTTTACGGGCTGATCTCCATCGGCGGCTACGTGGGCGACCATCTGCTGGGGACCAAACGCACGCTGGTGCTTGGCGCCATTGTGCTGGCGATCGGCTACTTTATGACCGGGATGTCGCTGCTGAAACCGCAGCTGATCTTTATCGCTCTCGGCACCATCGCCGTCGGCAACGGTTTGTTTAAAGCCAACCCGGCGAGCCTGTTGTCAAAATGCTATCCGCCTAAAGACGCCCGTCTCGACGGGGCGTTTACCCTGTTTTATATGTCGATAAACATCGGTTCACTGCTGTCGCTCTCGCTGGCGCCGGTGATCGCCGAAAAGTTTGGCTATGCCGTGACCTATAACCTGTGCGGCGCGGGGCTGATTATCGCGCTGCTGGTCTACTTCGCCTGCCGCGGGATGGTGAAAGATATTGGCTCCGAGCCGGATCATCGCCCCCTCAGCCTGCGCAATCTGGCGCTGGTGCTGGCCGGGACGGTGGTAATGATTTTTCTCTGCGCCTGGCTGATGCATAACGTGATGGTCGCCAACCTGGTGCTGATTGTCCTGTCGATCGTGGTCATTGCGTTCTTTTTCCGCGAAGCGTTTCGCCTCGATAAAACCGGACGCAACAAAATGTTCGTCGCCTTTATCCTGATGATCGAGGCGGTGTTGTTCTACATTCTGTATGCCCAGATGCCGACCTCGCTGAACTTCTTCGCCATCAACAACGTCCATCATGAGATCCTGGGCTTTACCATCAATCCGGTCAGCTTCCAGGCGCTCAATCCCTTCTGGGTGGTGGTTGCCAGTCCGGTGCTGGCGGCGATCTACACCCATCTCGGTCACAAAGGGAAAGACCTGACCATGCCGGTGAAGTTTACCCTCGGGATGTTGCTCTGCGCGCTGGGCTTCCTGACCGCCGCAGCCGCCGGGATGTGGTTTGCCGACGCCCAGGGATTAACCTCGCCGTGGTTTATTGTGCTGGTCTATCTGTTCCAGAGCCTGGGCGAACTGCTGATCAGCGCCCTGGGGCTGGCGATGGTTGCCGCGCTGGTGCCGCAGCATCTGATGGGCTTTATTCTGGGGATGTGGTTTCTGACCCAGGCCGCCGCGTTCCTGCTGGGCGGCTATGTGGCGACCTTCACCGCAGTGCCGGAAAACATTACCGATCCGCTGCAGACCTTGCCGGTCTATACCAATGTGTTCAGTAAAATTGGCCTGGTGACACTGGGCGTCACGGTGATGATGGCGCTGATGGTGCCGTGGCTGAACCGGATGATTAATACCCCGGCCAGCGCCGAGTAACCGTTTAAGATGGCCGATCCGCGCTGGCGCCGTTTGTTCAGATATTGCGGTTCCCGGCTTGCGCTACGCTGAGCCGGGCGACAATTCGGTAGCCCGGATAAGGCGCGTTGCGCCGCTATCCGGGAGATACCACCACGGCGTAATATTACTCCGGCGTACCGGCGTAAATATCAAACCGATGCCCTTTGGTCACCACCGCGTTCGGCGTGGCGACCTCCGCCAGCGGCGGCGCGTAATCCGGGCGCTTCACCACCACCCGTTTGGTCGCCAGCTGGCGCGCCGGGGCCAGCAGGCCATCGGCGTCTAAATCGGGCCCCACCAGCGACTGAAAGACGCGCATCTCTTTCTTCACCAGCGCGCTTTTCTGCTTATGCGGGAACATCGGATCGAGGTACACCACCTGCGGACGCGGGGTGATATCGGTCAGCGCCGTCAGGCTGGAGGCGTGGATCAGCTGCAGCCGCTCCTCCAGCCAGCCGCCAATTTCCGCATCGGCATAGCCGCGCGCCAGGCCATCGTCGAGCAGCGCGGCGACCACCGGATTACGCTCCAGCATCCGCACGCGGCAGCCGACCGACGCCAGCACGAAGGCATCGCGTCCCAGCCCGGCGGTGGCGTCGACGACATCCGGCAGGTAATCACCTTTAATACCCACCGCTTTGGCGACCGCTTCACCGCGGCCGCCGCCAAACTTGCGCCGGTGGGCCATCGCCCCGCCGACAAAGTCGACGAAGATGCCGCCAAGTTTGGGCTCATCGCGCTTACGCAGCTCCAGATGCTCCGTCGTCAGCACCAGCGCCATCAGGTTATCTTCATCCTGCTCCAGCCCCCAGCGGGCGGCTAAAACAGATAAGGCGCCGTCTCCGGCGCCTGTTTCATCAATTAAGCAGATCTTCACCGCAGACTTAACCCTTGATCCCGTAGTGCTCCAGCATCGCGTCCAGCTGCGGCTCACGGCCGCGGAAGCGTTTGAACAGCACCATCGGCTCTTCGGAACCGCCGCGGCTCAGGATATTGTCGAGGAACGACTGACCGGTTTCGCGGTTGAAAATCCCCTCTTCTTCGAAGCGTGAGAAGGCGTCTGCCGCCAGCACGTCGGCCCACAGGTAGCTGTAGTAACCTGCCGCATAGCCGCCGGCGAAGATGTGGCTGAACGCATGCGGGAAACGGCCCCAGGTCGGGCCCGGCACCACAGCGACCTGCTTTTTAATCTCGGCCAGGGTCTCAAGAATTTTCGCCCCCTGCTCCGGCTTGTATTCCGCATGCAGGCGGAAATCGAACAGGCCGAACTCCAGCTGGCGCAGAATAAACATCGCCGCCTGGTAGTTTTTCGCCGCCAGCATTTTCTCCAGCAGCTCCTGCGGCAGCGGTTCACCGGTTTCATAATGACCGGAGATAAACGCCAGCGCTTCCGGCTCCCAGCACCAGTTTTCCATAAACTGGCTCGGCAGTTCGACTGCATCCCACGGCACCCCGCTGATGCCGGAAACGCCGGCGGTATCAATGCGGGTCAGCATGTGGTGCAGACCGTGGCCGAACTCGTGGAACAGGGTAATCACTTCGTCGTGGGTGAACAGCGCCGGTTTGCCGTTGACCGGGCGGTTGAAGTTACAGGTCAGGTAGGCGACCGGCTTCTGCAGGGAACCATCCAGTTTACGCATCTGGCCGACACAGTCGTCCATCCACGCCCCGCCGCGTTTATGTTCGCGGGCATACAGGTCAAGATAGAAGCTGCCGCGCAGCTCGTTGTGTTCGTCATACAGCTCGAAGAAGCGCACTTCCGGATGCCACACATCGACATCGGTACGCTCTTTAGCGGTAATGCCGTAAATGCGCTTAACCACTTCGAACAGGCCGTTAACGGCTTTGTTTTCCGGGAAATAGGGGCGGAGCTGCTCATCGCTGATGCTGTAGAGGTGCTGCTTCTGTTTTTCGCTGTAGTAGGCAATGTCCCACGGCTGCAGTTCATCAACGCCAAACTCGGCTTTGGCGAAGGCACGCAGCTGGGCCAGCTCTTTTTCGCCCTGCGGACGGGCGCGTTTTGCCAGGTCGGTGAGGAAGTCGAGCACCTGCTGTGGATCCTCCGCCATTTTGGTGGCGAGGGATTTAAAGGCATAGCTGTCAAAGCCCAGCAGCTGCGCCAGCTCATGGCGCAGAGCGAGGATCTCCGCCATCACCGGGCTGTTATCCCATTTACCGGCGTTCGGCCCCTGATCGGAGGCACGCGTGGAGTAGGCGCGGTACATCTCTTCACGCAGCGCCTGGTTGTCGCAGTAGGTCATCACCGGCAGGTAGCTCGGGATATCCAGGGTCAGCAGATACCCTTCCTGCTCTTTCGCCTGGGCCTGAGCCTGAGTGGCGGCCAGCGCGCTTTCCGGCATACCGGCCAGATCGGCGACGTCGGTCACCAGCTTGTTCCAGCCCATGGTGGCGTCGAGGACGTTGTTGCTGTACTGGTTGCCCAGCTCAGAGAGGCGCGCGGCGATTTCACCGTAGCGTTTCTGCGCCTCCGGCGGCAGGCCAATACCGGATAATTCAAAATCGCGCAGCGCATTATCAACCGCTTTTTTCTGCGCAGTATTCAGCGTGGCGTAGTTATCGCCATCGCGCAGGTCGCGGTAGGCTTTATACAGCCCTTCATGCTGGCCAACCCAGGTACTGTACTCGGAGAGCAGCGGCAGGGTCTGTTCGTAAGCTTCGCGCAGTTCCGGGCTGTTTTTTACCGAATTCAGATGGCTGACTGGCGAGAAGACGCGTCCCAGCACATCGTCCACTTCCGCCAGCGGCTGGCAAAGATTTTCCCAGCTATACGGCGCGCCGTGCGCCACCGCGCTTTCCACCGCGGCCCGGCAATCATCCAGCGCTTTGGTGACCGCAGGGACCACGTGTTCCGGTTTGATCGCAGAAAAAGGCGGCAGGGAAAAAGGCGTCAGTAATGGATTGGTCATATGCGCTGTCCTGTTGAAAAGGGTGAATGAAGCGCGCGTCCGGCGCTTATGCATGAGATCTAGAATGGGGGATAGTTGGGGGAATTTCAATGACGGGCGGTGCGTCATCCTGGGTATTGCTGCGATAAGTCCGCCCGTTGCGGGAAAAGGCCGACACGCGGTGCAGCGTGCCGGAAACCGCATTAATGCCTTTTTTGCGCCATCTCCCAGGCCGCCGACAGATTCAGCCGCTGCCAGAACTGTTGTTCGGGGGTGGTGCCGGAAAGGGGGTAACCCGCCGGCAGCGCGGTGTTGACCATCAACGCCCGACGCTGGGCCGCTGACAGTTGCGGCAGGGCAGCCTCCAGCAGCACTTCCGCCCCCTCAGGCACCTGCAGACGCGGCTGCGGCCCCTTCTGCTGCGGCAGGTCGTAGGTCATGGTGAAACGAGAGAAATCACGCATCGCCGGATCGCGCCAGGGATCGTCTTTCACGCTGCTCTTCGCGCACTCAGCAAGCGATGTGCCGCAGGCTTTCGCCAGCGCGGCGCGCAGCTGATCGCGGGCTTCGTTAAATAATACCCGGTAGTGCGGATCGTTAAGATAGTGGGCCACGTTGCGCTCGGCCACCATCCGCGAGCCGATCACGTCCAGCGGATAGTGGACGCCCAGCACGATGCGCGAGTAGCCATAGCGGGCGCCGCGGGTTACCAGCGCGTCGTAGCGCTCCGGGATCATCGCCGCCAGCAGCAGCGCATCGGTATAGCCGGTGTTGGTGTGGCCGCTGGGGAACGAGCCGCCGTCGGCGGTGTAGGGCTGGTTATCCTTCACCACCACATCGTCAGGCACCAGGTGAATGGTGTTGCCCTGAACCAGAAACGGCCGCGGATTGTTGAAGTGCTTTTTCGCCTCGCCGGTGCTGACCTCCGAGGCTTTGATCAATGCTGCCGCTTTCCCCAGCGCGCCCTGGTCATAGGCGGTCAGAAACGCTTTGCCCAGCCGCGGCCCCAGCGCATCGCTGAGGAAGTAGAGGTAGCTAATCCCTTCCGCATCGGCCAGCGCCTGACGGCGTGTCGTCTGCACGGCATCGCGATTGATGCTAGTCACCGTCGCCAGATTCTGCTTCACGACGGTCTCCGGCAGGGTGCTGAACGCCGACAACAGCGCAATACCCGCCTGCTGGTTGGCCCGGGTCTGGAAGTCATAGCCGCTGGCCTTCAGCCAGGCGGTATCGGCCTGAGTTTTGTTTTGTTTCGTGTGCGCCAGCCGATCGCGGGTCAGCGTGGCGGCATCCCCCTGCAGAGCGTGACGTAGCTGCGTCAGCCCCTGTTGCTCAAGATCGTCATACGCCTGGCTGGAGGCAGCCGGCGTCACGCTATTGGCGAGGGCCGCCGCCCTGTCCAGCGGAATGTCTTTGGCCAGAACCGGTTGCGCCAGCAGCAGCGCGACGGCCAGCAGTGAGAGTTGCCTTTTCATTATTTTTCCTTTTATTCAGATAATTACCTTGCCTGCACCCGACGCTAGCGCGGCCGTTTGACGTTTTTATGACAGCGTTATGTTTTGCAACGCTTTTGGCAGAAATGAAACAGCGCGGCGGCGCAGCGGTAATCTCGGCCGATCTGCGGTAAACTATCGGTTAACTTGTTTACTTCCCGGAATCTCTGTATCCATGCTCAGTTATCGCCACAGCTTTCACGCAGGCAACCACGCCGACGTCCTCAAACACACCGTTCAGAGCCTGATCATCGAAGCGCTGAAAGAGAAAGAAAAACCGTTTCTCTACCTGGACACCCACGCTGGCGCGGGCCGCTATCAGCTGAGCGGCGAGCACGCCGAGCGTACGGGCGAGTATCTCGAAGGCATCGCCCGCATCTGGCAGCAGGACGACCTGCCGGCAGAGCTGGAGCCGTATATTTCCGTGGTCGAACACTTCAACCGTAACGGCCAGCTGCGCTACTACCCGGGCTCGCCGCTGATTGCCCGCCAGCTGCTGCGCGAGCAGGACAGCCTGCAGATGACCGAGCTGCACCCGAGCGACTTCCCGCTGCTGCGCGCTGAATTCCAGAAAGACCGCCGCGCGCGCGTCGATAAAGCCGATGGCTACCAGCAGCTGAAAGCCAAACTGCCGCCGGTATCACGCCGTGGTCTGATTCTGATCGACCCGCCGTATGAAATCAAAACCGACTATCAGGCGGTGGTAACCGGGATCCACGAAGGCTACAAACGCTTCGCCACCGGCACCTACGCCCTGTGGTATCCGGTCGTGCTGCGCGCACAGATCAAACGCATGATCAAAGAGTTAGAAGCCACCGGCATTCGCAAAATTCTGCAAATCGAGCTGGCGGTGCGTCCGGACAGCGACCAGCGCGGCATGACCGCCTCCGGGATGATCGTCATCAACCCGCCGTGGAAGCTGGAGCAGCAGATGAACAATGTGCTGCCGTGGCTGCACAGCAAGCTGGTTCCGGCCGGCACCGGCCACGCCACCGTCAGTTGGATCGTACCGGAGTAATCGCAACCATCGGTGGAACCTTTTAAGCCTCGCGCTACAATCGCGGCAATCAACGATTAAGGACATATGGGCATGAGCAAACATTATGATTACCTCGCCATCGGCGGCGGTAGCGGCGGTATCGCCTCGATTAACCGCGCGGCCATGTACGGCCAGAAGTGCGCGCTGATTGAAGCCAAAGAACTGGGCGGCACCTGCGTCAACGTCGGCTGCGTGCCGAAAAAAGTGATGTGGCATGCGGCGCAGATCCGCGAAGCAATCCACCTGTATGGCCCGGATTACGGTTTCGATACCACCATCAACCATTTCGACTGGGATAAGCTGGTTGCCAGCCGCAGCGCCTATATCGACCGTATTCATACCTCTTACGACAACGTGCTGGGTAAGAATAAAGTTGATGTTATCAAAGGGTTCGCGCGCTTTGTCGATGCCCATACCGTGGAAGTGAACGGCGAGACCATTACCGCCGATCATATCCTGATCGCCACCGGCGGCCGCCCGAGCCACCCGAACATTCCAGGTGTGGAATACGGTATTGATTCCGACGGTTTCTTCGAACTGCCGGCGCTGCCGAAGCGCGTAGCGGTGGTCGGCGCGGGCTATATTGCCGTTGAACTGGCCGGCGTGATTAACGGCCTGGGCGCCGAAACCCACCTGTTCGTGCGTAAACACGCGCCGCTGCGTAGCTTCGATCCGCTGATCGTTGAGACTCTGGTGGAAGTGATGAACGCCGAAGGCCCGCAGTTGCACACGAACGCAATTCCGAAGGCGGTAGTCAAGAATGCCGACGGCAGCCTGACTCTGGCGCTGGAAGATGGCCGCAGCCAGACCGTAGATTGCCTGATTTGGGCGATTGGCCGCGAACCGGCGACCGATAACTTCAATCTGGCGGCAACGGGCGTTAAAACCAACGATAAAGGCTACATCATCGTTGATAAGTTCCAGAACACCAACGTACCGGGCATCTACGCGGTGGGCGATAATACCGGCGCCGTCGAGCTGACGCCGGTCGCCGTGGCCGCAGGCCGTCGTCTGTCCGAACGCCTGTTTAACAACAAGCCGGAAGAGCACCTCGACTACAGCAATATCCCGACCGTGGTCTTCAGCCACCCGCCAATCGGCACCGTCGGCTTAACCGAGCCGCAGGCGCGCGAGCAGTACGGCGACGACGCCGTGAAGGTGTACAAATCGTCCTTCACCGCAATGTTTACCGCCGTGACCTCTCACCGCCAGCCGTGCCGCATGAAGCTGGTGTGCGTCGGCCCGGAAGAGAAGATTGTCGGTATTCACGGTATCGGCTTCGGAATGGATGAGATGCTGCAGGGCTTTGCGGTAGCGCTGAAAATGGGCGCCACCAAAAAAGACTTCGACAATACCGTCGCCATTCACCCGACGGCGGCGGAAGAGTTCGTCACCATGCGCTAAGACGCGATCGCCGGATGATAAAAAGAAGCCCCAGGGGCTTCTTTTTTTATGTTCAGGCCACGCCGTTATTGCCGTGGCGCATAAACGCCGGGCGCTGGTTGAGCGCCATATACCAGCGTTCCACGGCCGGCATCTCCGGATGGGCAAAAGGGGTCATCTTCCAGCGATGCACCGACAGCCCCAGCACGATATCGGCGAGAGTGAAGCGCTCGCCGGCTATCCACGCCCCGGTACGCTGCAGTTGCGCTTCGACAATGCGCACGCAGTGGGTCCAGGTGGCAATACTCTCTTTAATCGCCGCCGGATCCTGAAAGCGCGGATCTTTACGCACCAGCCCCATAAAGGCATGGCGCCAGGCAGTGTTAAACTCGGTCGCCTGCCAGTCCATCCAGTGCTCCACCTCGGCGGCGGGCTGTGGCTCGGCGGGCAGCAGATCCCAGCGCTCCGCTTTCCGCGCCAGATAGCGGCAGATACTGTTCGACTCCCAGAGCACGAAGTCACCGTCCAGCAGCACCGGCACCAGGCTGTTAGGATTCAGGCGCTGAAACTCAGGCGTATCCAGAGGCTTAAATCCGCTGCCGTAATCCTCCTGCTGGTACGCCAGCCCGGCTTCCTCGCAGGTCCACAACACTTTCCGTACATTGATTGAAGAGCGTTTGCCCAGAATTGTTAGCATTGTCAGCGATTCCTCAGCCATAAAAGAGAGATCTTTCACTCTACTCTATTGTCAGCCTTGCCAGCCAGCAACAAGGCAGAGTAGTGGATAATGTGTATAGTTGATTCCAGCCTGTTTGCCGAAAAGGAACCCGACATGTTGACCCCTTTTACCGTTTTGATGCCCGCAAATATTCGTTTTGGCCGTGGTCAGGCCCTGAGCGCTGCCCCCTGGCTGGCGCAGCAGGGCGGCCCCATTCTGCTGGTGCATGGCGCCAGCCCGCAGCGGGCGGCGTTTCTGCGCCATCAGCTGGAGGCGCTGCAGCTGGAGGTCACGACGCTGGCGATAAGCCGCGAACCCTGGCTTATCGATATCGAGCAGGGCGTCCAGCTGGCGCGCGAGAAAGGCGTCCGGGCAGTGGTCAGCCTCGGCGGCGGCGCGGTGATTGACACCGGTAAGGCGATTGCGGCGCTGGTGCCCGCCGCCGGCCCGCTGGTCGACTATCTGGAGGTGGTGGGAACGGGTCGTCAGCTGGAAGCCAGTCCGCTGCCGTTCGTGGCGATCCCGACCACCGCCGGGACGGGCGCGGAGGTCACCAAAAATGCGGTGATCAACGTCCCGGAACAACAGCGGAAAGTGAGCCTGCGCGACGACCGAATGCTGCCTGACCTGGCGATTGTCGACCCGGCGCTGACCGACAACGCGCCGCGGAGCATCACCCTGAGCTCCGGCCTCGATGCCCTGACCCAGGTGATCGAACCCTGGCTCTGCAGCCGGGCCACTCCCTTCACCGATGCCCTCTGCCAGCAGGCGATCCCGCGGGGCATCCGCGCGCTGAAAATTCTGATGGAACAAGAGTGTCCGACCAGCCGCGACGAGATGGCCTGGGTCAGCCTGTGCGGTGGACTGGCGCTGGCGAACGCCGGGCTGGGGGTGATCCACGGCCTCGCCGGCCCGCTGGGCGGCCTGAGCTGCGCCTCGCACGGTGCTTTATGCGGCAGCCTGCTGCCGTTTGGCCTGGCGCTCAATGAGTCGCAGATAAGCGACCCTGCCCTGCGCCAGCGCTTCAACGACGTTCGCCGCTGGCTGGCCGACGGGCTGGACGTCCCTGTGGATCGGGTCTGGGACAGTCTGCGGGAATGGAGCCATCGCGCCGGCCTTGGCACCCTGCGCGACCTCGGCGTAGCGCGCGATGCGCTGGAACCGGCGGCGCTGGCCGCCAGCAGCTCCTCATCGATGAAGGCCAACCCGGTCAGCCTGAGCGGCGAACAGCTGCTGGAGATGCTGGAGGCGGCGTGGGAGTGAGCGCCCCGGGATAAAATTTTGTTGCATAATGAATGCTCCGAATTTCATCTGTGCCAGGATGTACAATTTTTAATTACTTATCAACAGCATACTTTAAAATGACAGCTTTTCTTCTCGGCGGAAAAGCGTGATCTCACGCACAGTTTGCTTCACACTCACCGAAGCGACTGTCTACGCTTAATAGACAAGGCCGGGTATGCCCGGCCCCGAACTCACGCTATCCGGAGGTCCGTATCGCTATGTTCAGCCAGAAATTACGCCACGTTGAAGACGACGAGTTAAGGATCGACATCGATCCCTGCTACGAAGCCGATCCGTACGAATTAAAGCTGGATGAGATGATAGACGCTGAACCGGAGCCTGAGGTGATCGAGGGGCTTCCGGCGTCCGATGCCCTTACCCCGGCGGATCGCTATCTTGAGCTGTTTACCAACGTGCAGAAATCACGCATCTTTGCCGACAGCAAAACCTTCCCCGACTGCGCGCCGAAACACGATCCGCTGGACATCCTGCGCAACTACCGCAAGGTCAAACGTCAGCCCGACTTCGACCTGCGACAGTTCGTGGAAGACAACTTCTGGCTGCCGGAGAACCAGACCGACGTCTACACCTCGGACCCCAGCCTGACGCTGAAAGAGCACATCGATAAGCTGTGGCCGGTGCTGACCCGCGAGCCTCAGGATCATATCCCCTGGTCGTCGCTACTGGCGCTGCCGCAGGCCTATATTGTGCCTGGCGGTCGCTTTAGCGAAACCTATTACTGGGACTCTTATTTCACCATGCTGGGGCTGGCGGAGAGCGGCCGGGAAGATCTGCTGAAATGCATGGCCGATAACTTTGCCTGGCTGATTGAAACCTACGGTCACATTCCGAACGGCAACCGCACCTACTACCTCAGCCGATCGCAGCCGCCGGTGTTTGCCCTGATGGTCGAACTCTTTGAAGAGGATGGCGTGCGCGGCGCGAAGCGCTATCTGGACCATCTGAAGATGGAGCACGCCTTCTGGATGGACGGCGCCGAGTCGTTGATCCCGCACCAGGCGTATCGCCACGTGGTGCGTATGCCGGATGGCTCCCTGCTCAATCGCTACTGGGACGACCGGGACACGCCGCGGGATGAGTCCTGGCGCGAGGACGTGGAGACCGCCCGACACTCCGGGCGGCCCGCCAATGAAGTGTACCGCGACCTGCGGGCGGGCGCCGCGTCCGGCTGGGACTACTCCAGCCGCTGGCTGCGGGATATCACGCGGCTGGCCAGCATCCGCACGACGCAGTTTATCCCCATCGACCTGAACGCCTTCCTGTTCAAGCTGGAGACGACCATCGCCAATCTCTCCGGCCTGAAGGGCGATCGCGAGACAGAGGCGGCCTTCCGCCAGAAGGCTCAGGATCGGCGGGCGGCGGTCAACCGCTATCTGTGGGATGATGAGAACGGCTGTTTCCGCGATTATGACTGGCGCCGTGAACAGCTGGCGCTGTTTTCCGCGGCCAGCATCGTCACCCTTTACGTCGGCCTGGCGACTCACGAGCAGGCAGAACGCCTTGCCGATGCGGTGCGGGCCCGCCTGCTCACCCCCGGGGGGATCATGGCCACCGAATATGAAAGCGGTGAGCAGTGGGATAAACCTAACGGCTGGGCGCCGCTGCAGTGGATGGCGATCCAGGGATTTAAACGTTACGGCCAGGATCCGCTGGGGGATGAGATTGCCTGGAGCTGGCTGCAGACGGTCAATCACTTTTACAAGCAGCATCACAAGCTGATTGAGAAATACCATATTGCCACCGGCGTCCCGCATGAGGGTGGCGGCGGGGAGTATCCCCTGCAGGATGGCTTTGGCTGGACCAACGGCGTGGTGCGCCGACTGATTGGCCTGTACGGTGAGCCAACCTAGTCGGGCTGTTCCCGGCGGCTTTCTCCTGCTATGTTCAGAGGATTCGCCCTGCCTGGAATGACGCTTATGCCTGAACTCCTGACGCCGCGCCTGCGCTGCTCACCGCTGCAGCTGGACGACTGGTCGTTTTTTCTTTCCCTGCAGCAGGATCCGCAGGTCATGCTCTACGTCGCCGACCCCCGGCCGCAGGCGGCCATCCGCGAGGCGTTCGATTCGCGGCTGCCGCCGTGGGCGCCGGGGGATGAACACTGGCTGTGCCTGGTGGTGCGCGACAGGCTCACCCATACCCCGCTCGGCCTGACCGGTTACCAGCATCATCAGCGCGACATTGCCGAGGTCGGCTTTCTCTTCGCTCCGGCGGCGCAGGGCCGGGGCTACGGCTACGAATCGCTGCGCGCGCTGTGCGACTACGCCTTTGCCACCGGCGGCGTCCGCCGCCTGACCGCCAGCGTCACCGCCGGCAACGAGGCGTCTAAGCAGTTGTTGCTCAAAGCCGGCTTCCGGCTGGAGGGGGAGTTGCGGGAGAACTACTGGCTGAACGGCCGCTGGCACAATGACTGGCTGTTCGGTCGGCTGCGTGGGGAGGGCGATGCGCCGTAGCGCACCGCCCGGCGTCAGTCTGGCTCAGAGGAACATCCCGCCCGAGACTTCCACGCGCTGCGCGTTCATCCACGCCAGCTCATCGCTGAGCAGGGCGGCGATGGCGTCGCCGATATCATCCGGCAGCCCGACGCGCCCCAGCGCGGTCTGGGCGGCGATATGCCGATTCACCTCGGCGTTATCGCGCACCACGCCGCCGCCAAAGTCGGTCTCGATGGCTCCCGGCGCAATGATATTCACCGAAATACCGCGCCCGCCCAGCTCTTTCGCCTGATAGCGGGTCAGGACCTCCATCGCCCCCTTCATCGCGGCGTAGGCCGCATAGCCCGGCAGGGCAAAGCGCGCCAGGCCGCTGGAAACGTTGAGGATCCGTCCCCCGTCCTGCAGGAGGGGCAGCAGCCGCTGGGTCAGGAAAAATGGCCCTTTGAACTGGATGTTCATCAGCTCGTCAAACTGCGCTTCGCTGGTCTCGGCGAAGGGGACGTTAAGGCCGATCCCGGCGTTGTTCAGTAAATAATCAAAGGTGGTTCGCCCCCACTTCTGCGCCAGCACCTGCGCCACCTCGCTGGCGAAAGCGTCGAATGTTGAAGAATCGCCGACGTTCAGCGCTAATGCCGCCGCTTTGACCCCTTTTTGCTCAATCTCCGCCACCACATCGAGGGCCGCCTGGCGGTTGCTGTGGTAAGTCAGAAGAATATCGGTTCCCTTCGCCGCCAGCTTCAACGCGGCGTTTTTACCCAGACCGCGGCTGCCGCCGGTCACTAAAGCGATACGTTGTGTCATCAGAAGACCCCTTTCAGGTTGCGTTGTGATTGTGTTCTAGCTTATTAACTGCCAGTGAAACAATAAATACGCTACATTACGTTTTACTGTTTCATTCATAACAACAATAGGCGATCGGCATGGATAAAATTCATGCAATGCAGTTATTCATTCGCGTAGCGGATCTGGAGAGTTTTTCCCGCGCCGCCGAGACCCTGGCGCTGCCGAAAGGCAGCGTCTCGCGGCAGATTCAGGCCCTGGAAAGCCATCTTGGCGTGCGGCTCCTGCACCGTACCACCCGTCGGGTTCAGCTCACCCAGGATGGGATGGTCTACTACGAGCGGGCGAAGGATCTGCTGAGCAACCTCGACGAACTGGACGGCATGTTCCAGCACGATCCGGCGAGCATCAGCGGCCGGCTGCGGGTGGATATGCCGGTCGGTTTTGCTAAAAAACTGGTGATCCCTCATCTGCCGACTTTTTTACAGCAGTATCCGGGCATCGAACTGGAGCTGAGCAGCAGCGACCGGCTGGTGGACGTGATCCGCGAGGGGTTTGACTGCGTGGTACGCGTCGGCGCGCTCAAAGACTCAGGGCTTATCGCCCGCCCACTGGGCAAGCTGACGCAAATTAACTGCGCCAGCCCGGACTACCTTGCGCGATTTGGCTATCCGCAATCCCTTGAGGATCTGGCGGATCATGCCCTGATCCACTACGCCAGCACCCTCGGGGTCCGTCCCCCCGGCTTTGAGGTGGTGATCGATGGCGCGGTGCGCTGGGTAAAAACCGGCGGCATATTGACAGTCAACAGTACGGAAACCTATCAGGCAGCCTGTATCGCCGGGCTGGGGATCATTCAGGTGCCGCGTACCGGCGTGCGCGAGGCGTTACGCGCCGGCGACCTGACGGAGATCCTGCCCCAGTACCGCGCCGAGCCGCTGCCGGTCTCGCTTATCTACCCCCATCGGCGCAATCTCTCCCGTCGCGTACATCTGTTTATGGAGTGGCTGGGCGGGCTGATGAAAGCGTATGTCGATTGATCCCCGCGGATGGTGAACGGGTGGCGGGTAGATGCGTTCCTGCAGGATACGCCATTTAAGGTATACTTTTTGCTGAATCTCGCGGTAAAAAAGGAAGAAATCACGTATGACGCCGGAAAACGACGATCGACGCCCACCACAGGAACCGGACACGCAGCCGGAGAAAAACAAAAGCCCCCTCGACGCTCTCAATGACACGGCCGTCGGGCAAAAAGCCAGCCAGGCGCTGAAGACCGTCACCGGAACGGCGGCCAAAGTGCAGCGCAACCCGGTGATCGCCCACTTACTGCGCGCCGCAGAACGTTTCAATGACCGGCTGGGCAATCAGTTCGGCGCGGCCATCACCTACTTCTCGTTCCTGTCGATGATCCCAATCCTGATGGTCTCCTTTGCCGCCGCCGGTTTCGTGCTGGCCTGGCACCCGACCCTGCTGCAGGACATTTTCGACAAGATTCTGCAAAACGTCAGCGACCCGACGCTGGCGGCGACGTTGAAAAACACCATCAACACCGCGGTGCAGCAGCGCACCGCCGTCGGTCTGGTCGGCCTGCTGGTCGCCCTCTATTCCGGTATTAACTGGATGGGCAATTTGCGCGAAGCGATCCGCGCCCAGTCGCGCGACGTCTGGGAGCGCCGGCCGCAGGACGAAGAGAAAATCTGGATAAAATACTTCCGCGATCTTATCTCGCTGATCGGTCTGCTGGTGGCGCTGATTATTACGCTGTCCATCACTTCTGTCGCGGGTTCCGCCCAGCAGTTGATTATCTCCGCGCTGTATCTCGACAACATTGAATGGCTGAAGCCCGCCTGGCGGCTGATCGGCCTCGCCATCTCGATTTTTGCCAACTATCTGCTCTTTTTCTGGATCTTCTGGCGGCTGCCGCGCCATCGTCCGCGGCGCAAAGCCCTGTTTCGCGGCACGCTTATCGCGGCGATTGGCTTTGAAATCATCAAAATCGTCATGACCTGGACGCTGCCGGCGCTGGTGAAATCCCCCTCCGGGGCGGCGTTCGGTTCGGTGCTGGGGCTGATGGCCTTTTTCTATTTCTTTGCCCGCCTGACGCTATTCTGCGCCGCATGGATCGCCACCGCGGAGTATAAAGACGACCGGCGGATGCCTGGCAAAACCCACCGTTAACGCATTGCGAGGATGAATTGAAGAGGCAAAATTCATCCTCGCGCTTTATTTCAGTAGATAAATCCACCCATTAACTTTTATTTAACCAAAAACTGGTTTTATCCTCTATCTTTTTAATTGTGTGAAGCATTTCATAGAACCATTTTTACTGGTGTAAAAATTATCCGCTTTTTGCCTGTTTTTTGCCCACTTTCCACGTTTGTTACAGATTGAAATGTCCCTGTGGCTGTGGCTATATGGCTTTTCGTTCGCGCAAAAATAAGAAAGATCTATGCAAGCCACAGCCACCACACTCGAAAACTCGCAGGAAACCGCCCCGGTCAATTCACGCAACAAAGTCGTTGTCGCCTCGCTCATTGGCACCGCCATTGAGTTTTTCGACTTCTACATCTATGCCACTGCCGCGGTCATCGTCTTCCCGCATATCTTTTTCCCGCAGGGCGATGCCGCCGCGGCCACCCTGCAGTCGCTGGCCACCTTCGCCATCGCCTTCGTCGCCCGGCCGATCGGCTCCGCGCTGTTTGGTCACTTTGGCGATCGCGTCGGCCGCAAGGTCACTCTCGTGGCCTCGCTGTTAACCATGGGGATCTCCACCGTGGTGATCGGCCTGCTGCCCGGCTATGAAAGCATTGGCATTGTCGCGCCGATGCTGCTGGCGCTGGCGCGCTTCGGTCAGGGGCTTGGCCTCGGAGGGGAATGGGGCGGCGCAGCGCTGCTGGCAACGGAAAACGCCCCGGCGCGCAAGCGCGCCCTGTACGGCTCCTTCCCGCAGCTGGGCGCGCCGATCGGCTTCTTCTTCGCCAACGGCACCTTCCTGCTGCTCTCCTGGCTGTTAACCGATCAGCAGTTTATGGAGTGGGGCTGGCGCGTGCCGTTTATCTTCTCCGCGGTGCTGGTGATCATCGGTCTGTACGTGCGCGTCTCGCTGCACGAAACGCCGGTCTTCGCCAAAGTGGCAGCGGCGAAAAAACAGGTCAAAATCCCGCTGGGTACCCTGTTGACCAAACACGTCCGCGTGACGGTGCTGGGCACCTTCATCATGCTGGCAACCTATACCCTGTTCTACATCATGACCGTCTACTCGATGACCTTCAGCACCGGCGCCGCGCCGAATGGCCTGGGCCTGCCGCGTAACGAAGTGCTGTGGATGCTGATGATGGCGGTGATTGGCTTCGGCGTGATGGTGCCTGTCGCCGGCCTGCTGGCGGACGCCTTTGGCCGTCGCAAGAGCATGATTGTCATCACCACGATGATTATTTTGTTCGCCCTGTTCGCTTTTAAACCGCTGCTGGGCTCCGGTAACCCGCTGCTGGTCTTCGCCTTCCTGCTGCTGGGTTTAAGCCTGATGGGACTCACTTTTGGCCCGATGGGCGCGCTGCTCCCGGAGCTGTTCCCGACGGAGGTGCGCTACACCGGCGCGTCGTTCTCCTATAACGTGTCGTCGATCCTCGGCGCCTCGGTCGCGCCGTATATTGCCGCCTGGCTGCAGGGCAACTATGGCCTGGCGGCGGTCGGCACCTATCTGGCGGCGATGGCGGCGCTGACGCTGATCGCCCTGCTGCTGACCCACGAGACCCGCCACCAGTCGTTGTGATCCTTCGCCCTGACGCCGCTGGCGTCAGGGCTCTCCCCTACTTTTTCATCTGTGACAAAATGGTCCGACACTGGTTGCTATCGCCCTCCGCCGGGGAGACCAGCGCCAGCAGCGCGGCAGCCGGCGTCACCAGGGTCGCCAGCGCCGCCGCTACCGCACCGCGGACAATCAGCGGCCCGGCCTTCACCCCCGCCTGCGGCGATTTAAAGGTGCCCCGAACATACAGCGGTGAACGCAGGGTGATCACCCGGAAGCCTTTGCTTTCCGGATCGATGGTCAGGTCCAGCTGCTCGGAGGCGAAGCTGGCGGTTCCGGTCACATTGATCAGCGCGTTTTCCGTATCGAAGGCAAAAATCTGCGGCCGGGCGACGCCGTTGGTCACGTCGATATTGGCCGCCGCACAGTTCACCCGAACTTCCTCATCACCAAAAATCTGGCCGATCAGGTAGTTGCCGACGTTAAGACCGAGAATTTCCATCAGGTTACGACTGATCAGGCCGTCGTTCATCAGCAGTTTCAGATTGCCATTACTGTTGCCGAGCAGGGCCGCCACCGAGTTGCCGCTGCCGCGCAGCTGAACATCGCCATTCATCTCGCCGAGGGTTTTCTGCATCATCTCGACGTTCGGCATCAGCGCCTTCAGCTTCAGGCGTCGCGCCTGCAGATTGGCCTCACCCTGCAGCGGCTTTTTATCGCCCTGCAAGTGTACGCTGCCGGCAATCGACCCGTTGGCCAGGCCAAAGCGCACCGGCTGCAGGCGCAGGTCGCCATCTTCCAGGATCACATGGGTCGACAGATCGCTGATCGGCAGGGTGCCGCCGTGCTCAATTCTCCGGCCCTTAAAGCGTACATCGGCATCCATCACCTGCCATTTATCGGTTTCAAAACGGTCTGCCGGCAGCACTTTACCCGCCGGCTGCGGTCGGTCGCCCGCCTGGCGCGCAGCGCCTTTCTTCGTCCCTTTGCCGGAATCGACGCCGATTAACGGCCCGAGATCCGCCAGCCGCAGCTGCTTCGACTCCATATCGCCGCTGAGTTTCGGCCGCGGTTTGCCGGTGGTATAGGTGAGGGAGCCATGAATGTCGCTATCGCCGATCCGACCATTAAAATCCTGGTAGTCAAAACGCATGCGGTTTTTCTGCTTAAAGTCGGCGCGCAGGCGGCCATCGGTAGAGAACGATGGCGTCTCCGGCAGCAGCACACCGGTCAGGTCGTAGAGATCGCGCAGCGAGTCGCCGGCGAATTTCAGCCGCAGGTCAATACCGCCGACGTTGAGCGGGTCGCTGACCGTGCCGCTGAATGCCACCCGGGTGTTGCCGGAGTGGAAGTCGCCCTGCAGCGGGAAAGGGGTGCTTGCGCTGCGCAGGGCCAGCATGCCGCCGATTTTACCGTTGCCGGTGACCGGCTGGTCCTTGTAGCGGCCCTTCAGCGACAGGCCAAAGACATAGTCACCCACTTTCGCCGCGCTATGCCGATCCTTCGTGCCGGTCACTTCGCTGAACGGCAGCGGTTTGCCGAGGGGATCGACAAGGATGGTGATATCGCTGCGGGTGATCTTGTCATCAATGGCGATAGTCCCGCGGTCAAAGAGAATATTATCGAGGCGAAAGGACCAGCTGGAGGGCGCGCTGTCGCCCGACGTACGCTGATCGCCAGCCAGCTGAAAGGTCCAGTTATTATTGTCTTCCGCCAGGCGGATCAGCCGCACGTCGGGCTGTTCCAGCTTGATCCACGGCAGGTACACCGTTTTGCTCAGCAGCGCCAGCGGGGCGAGGGTCGCCTCCACCCGCGGCAGGTGGATCATGGTCACCTGGGGGATGGCCGGCGGGTTGCCCAGCACGATATCTTCCGCGTGCACATGGGGCCACGGGATCCAGCTGCGCCAGCCGCGCTCGTCCGGCTGCCGCTCCCAGACCACGCCGAGATCGCCGCGGATGGCGAACGGGCGGTTAAGTTCGGCGGACACTTTCTGATTGATCGTCGGCTTCAGCCGGTTCCAGTCAAAGGTGGCCAGCACGATAAAGAAGAGAACGATCAGCAACAGTATCGTTCCTGTGATGATAACCAACGTTTTACGGGTTCTGCTCATCCCTACTCCGCTCCTTTTGCATCACGTCAGTCCTGAATATAGTCAAAACGCGGCGTTTATCCTGGAAATGCGCTTTTCGTCACATTACGCGCGTCAGGTCAAAAAAATAATGGAACGATGTTTTAATATGATTGACCAGCAAAACAGCGCAGCGCACACTAGCGCTTATATCGATTCCATTGCAGGTTCTGGCTATGTCTAAAAAAATTGCCGTTATTGGCGAATGCATGATTGAGCTGTCAGAGAAGAACGGGGCCGTTAACCGCGGCTTTGGCGGCGATACCTTAAACACCTCGGTCTATATCGCGCGGCAGACCGATGCCAGCGCACTGAGCGTCCACTATGTCACCGCGCTGGGAACCGATGCGTTCAGCCAGCAGATGCTCGACAGCTGGCAGCAGGAAAACGTCAACACCGATCTTATCCAGCGGATGGCCGACCGCCTGCCGGGGCTGTATTACATTGAAACCGATGACACCGGCGAGCGCACCTTCTACTACTGGCGCAACGAGGCGGCGGCAAAGTTCTGGCTGGAGAGCGATCGCGCGGCGGCGATTTGCGAAGAGCTGGCCACTTTCGACTATCTCTATCTGAGCGGCATCAGTCTCGCCATTCTCAGCCCGGCCAGCCGCGACAAGCTGTTCACGCTGCTGCGTGAGTGCCGCGCCAACGGCGGCAAGGTGATCTTCGACAACAACTATCGTCCACGCCTGTGGGCCAGCCAGGCGGAGACGCAGCAGGTCTATCAGGAGATGCTTGCCTGCACCGATATCGCGTTTCTGACGCTCGATGATGAAGACGCGCTGTGGGGGGAAAAACCGGTTGCTGAGGTGATCGCCCGCACGCATGCCGCCGGCGTGGAAGAGGTGGTGGTGAAGCGCGGGGCGGATGCCTGCCTGGTCTCGGTTAGCGGGCAACCGCTACAGGAAGTGCCGGCTGTCAGGCTGGCCAAAGAGAAGGTGGTGGATACCACCGCCGCCGGAGACTCCTTCAGCGCCGGCTACCTGGCCGTTCGCCTGACCGGCGGCGATGCTGAATCCGCCGCCAAACGCGGACACCTGACCGCCAGCACGGTGATCCAGTATCGCGGGGCGATCATCCCGCGGGAAGCGATGCCGCAGTAATTCTCCGCAGGAAGCGCTCTCCGGCCGCCGCTGGCGCGCCGGAGAGGCGTTAGTTACTGCCCTGGCGGGATGTCGCTGGCCTCGCTGTGGGCATCAACTGTATCAGCGCTGCCGCTGACCGCCGCGGCCGCCGGATTCGGCGCCATCAGTTTTTCCCACGTGGCCTGCAGCTCCTTCATGTTGTATTCCGGTTCGCCTTTCGGCTGCTGTAGCACCAGCGCCATATCCTGGGACAGCTGCTGACGCAGGTACTGATTCAGCATGTCTACCGTCAGGGAGTTGAGGAACTCCTGGCGCAGCTTCTGATACTGCTCCGGCGCGATATCCACCACCTGATTCTGCAGGGAGCGCATGCGCTGGCTCATCAGAATATCGGTGTCAGTGCGCGCATAGGTGGCAAACAGCCTCTGCAGCTCGAGGCTTTTCTGGGCGATAAGCGCGTCAAACTCCTCCTGCGGCAGGCCGTTGTCCCGCACTTTCGCCAGCTCGCGCGAGACCACGCTCAGGTTGTTGTTCAGACGCTCGCCCGGCGATTCGATGTTGATCGCGCACTGCGCGCGCTGATAGAGCACCCGGCAGTCAAAGCCAAGACCAATATCCTTCACGTTATTTTTGCTCAGGCTCTGCTGCACGTGCCAGAACAGCGCTTCGCGGGCGAGGTCGTCGCGCCAGTAGCGCTGCAGCGCCGCGGAGTCGCGGATTGGCTGCCAGGGCGCATCCCACATGATGGACAGTTTGTCCTGACGCACCGCGCTGGTCATGATGCTGACCGGCACGGTAGGCAGTGGCGATAAGGTCGGCACCGCCGCGGGCGTTTCCCGCTTGCCCTTCAGATCGCCGAAGGTTTTGCTGATTTGCTCAGCGACGCTGCGGCTGTCGACGTTACCGACCACAATCAGCGTCATGGCGTCGGGGGTGTACCATTTATGATAAAAGTCTTTCAGCTGCGCCACGTCTATCGGCTGCTTCAGCGGCGCGGCAGGATCATGGCCCAGCATGGTGGACCCTTTCAGGCGGTAGCGCCACCAGCCCTCTTTGGTATCCAGCGGCCACGTCGCCACCATGTCGCTGCCCTGCAGCGCATGATTGATCGATTCAGGCGTAATGGTCAGCTTACCGCTGGCGTCCGCCAGCCAGCTCAGCGCCTCTTTCAGCAGATCGTTGCGGTTATTGGGCAGACTGAGATTAAACATTGTGTAATCGTAGGAGACGATGGCCGGCGGCAGAGGACGCTTCGGGTCAATACTCTGCTGCCATAAAGAGCGCGCCTGCATCGTCGGCAGGCTGCCGCTTTGCGTCAACGCCAGGCGAGGAACAAAGCGGCTGAAACCACTCTGCTGAGTGCTTTCGCTCAGCGAGCCAATATTCACGGACAGACGGACTTCAATACGGTCGCTGGGACGCTGCGGCGTGGCCAGCACCTGCCACGTCAAACCATTCGCTAAGGTCCCTTGTTGCCAGGCCGGATCAGGCTGGAGCGCTTCTGCCTGCACATAACCGGCCGCCGCTACCATCAGCAAACCGCCCGTTAAGAGTTTAATTGTTGTGCCCTGCATGTGAACCCCTGATGAACATTCCTGGTTACAACAGCACCCCACTGACGGGCTGCCGAAAAAAAGTGAGAGTGAAATACGTCGGTTAGACCACACGGAGACGAAAATGTCGCATGACAACGCAAAATAATCATTTCGTGTCATTTCCGCCAAGCGGAAATGACCTCTAATTATGCGCAGGAGCCCGTACTCCAGCAAGGGAGTACGGGCCTAAGAGGAGGATTTAAGAGGATAATTCGTGCGATTTGTTCGCTGGAACACGGTTATTCAGAACATCATCCATCTGTTTGGCATCGAGTTCTTTGACCCATTTAGCCACCACCACCGTAGCGACGCCGTTACCCACCAGGTTGGTCAGCGCACGGGCTTCGGACATAAAGCGGTCGATACCGAGGATCAGCGCCAGGCCCGCCACCGGCAAATGCCCGACGGCGGAGATGGTCGCCGCCAGCACGATGAAGCCGCTGCCGGTCACCCCCGCCGCCCCTTTCGAGGAGAGCAGCAGCACCACCAGCAGGGTGATCTGATGGAAAATATCCATATGGCTGTTGGTCGCCTGGGCGATAAAGACCGCGGCCATCGTCAGGTAGATGGAGGTGCCATCGAGGTTGAACGAATAGCCGGTCGGGATCACGAGGCCCACCACCGATTTGCGGCAGCCCAGCTTCTCCATCTTGTCGAGCATTCTCGGCAGCGCTGATTCTGACGAGGAGGTTCCCAGCACAATCAGCAGCTCCTCACGGATATAGCGGATAAATTTGAAGATGCTGAAGCCGGTAGCCCGGGCGATACTCCCCAGCACCACCACCACGAACAGAATACAGGTGATGTAGAAGCAGATGATCAGCTGCCCCAACTGCACCAGGGTGCCGACGCCATATTTACCGATGGTAAAGGCCATGGCCCCGAAGGCGCCAATCGGCGCCAGGCGCATGATCATATTGATGATGCCGAAGATAACCTGGGAGAAGCTTTCAATGACGTTGAAAATCAGCTGGCCCTTGCTGCCCAGACGGTGCAGGGCAAAACCAAACAGGACGGCGAACAGCAGCACCTGCAGAATGTTGCCGCTGGCGAAGGCGCCAATGACGCTGCCCGGGATCACATCCAGTAAAAAGGCCACCACCCCCTGGTCTTTCGCCTGCTCAGCGTACACCGCCACCGCTTTCGCATCGAGCGTTGACGGGTCGACGTTCATCCCGGCGCCAGGCTGCACCACGTTGACGATAATCAGACCGATAATCAGCGCGATGGTGCTGACCACTTCGAAATAGAGCAGCGCCACCGCCCCGGTACGGCCGACGGCTTTCATGCTTTCCATCCCGGCGATCCCCGTCACGACGGTACAGAAGATAACCGGAGCAATCACCATTTTAATCAGCTTAACGAAGGCGTCGCCGAAGGGTTTCATTTGCGCGCCCAGTTCCGGGTAAAAATGGCCCAGCAGAATACCGATCGCTATGGCCGTCAGAACCTGGACATAGAGGCTTTTAAAGATAGAGGTTTTCATAGGGTGTCCTTTGGGAATAACCACAGAGCAAGAAGGGATATTTGACGTCTGTGGCTTAAAAATAACACCCTGGAAACATTTCAGAAATAACTAACGCCGAAAGTGCAACGCAATTGTTAAAATCTTTGAGCTGACTCGCACAAGTCAACAAAACATTTACAAATTTTCATCCTCACGAACCGGGGAGAGATAGCGCGCGCTGAATGCCTCCAGCGGCAAAGCGCAACCGAACAGATGGCCCTGGAGCACCTCGACGCCCGCGGCTTGCAACCAGCGGTACTGGGCGTCGTTCTCCACCCCTTCCGCCACGATACGCAGCGACAGGCCGCGCGCGAGCTGGATCATCGCCGGCACCATGCTGACATCCTCCGGCAGCATATCGATGAATACTTTATCGATTTTCAGAATATCCACCGGCAGAGCTTTCATCTGCTGCAGCTGGTGCAACCCGGCATAACCCATGCCAAAATCATCCAGCGCAATCTGTACCCCGGCCTCGCGCAGCGGTCGCAACCGCGCCATCACATCCTGCGGATCGTCCATCCGGCAGCTCTCCGTCACCTCGAGGATGAGGGTGCCAGGGGCGATACGGTAGCGGGCGATCAGCTTTAGCATCTCCTCGCCACGGTCGTGTTCCAGCAGCTGGAGCAGGGAAACATTGACCGACAGCGGCAGCATAATCCCCTGGCTTTGCCAGGCCGCCAGCTGGCGGCAGGCCTCTTCCATCACCCAGTAGCCGACCGGGATAATCAGCCCGCAGGACTCAATGCGCTCAATCAGCGACGGTGGTAGCGACCAGCTGCCATCCGCCTGCCGCTGGCGCAGCAGCACTTCGGCGCCGCAGATCTCGCCGCTGGCGCAGGCCACCTGCGGCTGCAGCCAGATAGCGAACTGCTGGTTGTCGAGGGCGGTCATAATGTCGTGCTCTTCCATCAGACGGCGCTGAGCCTTTTCCATCTGCTCGGGATCGAAGAACTCAATCTGGTTTTTGCCTTTACGTCGTGCGGTGACGGCAGCCGACACCGCGCGCCGGTAAAACTGCTCGGCGCTGAGCCCGGCGTGGAACATGGCGATCCCGACGCTGGCGTAGGGGCGCAGCTGCAGCCCATGCAGCGGCAAACGCTCATTAATAATAGTGAGCACTTGCTTACTTAACGTCACCGCCTGCCACGGTTCGGCAAGGCCATCGGCGAGAATCGCGAAGTCATACCCGCTCACCTGAGCCAGCACCATTTGCGGCGGAATGGCGGCTCGCAGCTTCTCCACCAGCGTCAGGAGCAGCATTTCGCGCTGGCTCTCCTTGAGGACCCCGGCGGCATCCTGCAGGGTTTCGCAGGCGACGACGATTAGCGCGGCGCTCTGGGGGCGGGCCACCGTCTGCTCCAGCATCGCCAGCAAAAAGGCTTTATTCGGCAACTCTGAGACCGGGAAGCGGGTCGACTGGATGGACAGTTCATCATGCTGGCGCACCAGGCTCTGCTGGTTGCGGTTATAGCTGCGCACCAGCATACCGATCTCGTCGTCATGGTGCAGGCGCGGGAGCGTTAGCTGATGGCCGAGACGATCCTGCTGGGAGAGATCGTTCAGCTCGCGGGCGATACGCCGCAGGGGGCGCACCATCAGCCGGTTGATGCACCAGGTAAGCGCCACCGTCAGCATCAGCACCAAAAGTAAGTAAGCCGTCACTAACGTAGCAAGGGCGCTCATGACGAATTTATACATGCGGTATGAATCCGCCTGCAGCACGAGATAGGCCAGCGGCTGGGGGTTAGCCGGCCGTTCCAGTGAATAAATAGGCAGCGAAATCTGCACCGGCAGCTCAAACAGCCGGGTGACGGTCACCGGCACCGGCCGCTCGGGGATAAATCGCATCCGCAGCGCCTGGAACTGGTTCGGCAACACCACATCCGCCCGGCTGACGATGCCAGCAGGCTGGATACGGCTTAAAATGGCTTCCGCTTCCGGAATATCGGCTTTCAGAATAGCCGCAGACAGCGGTTCGCGAACGGATCGCGCGATACTTTCTAACTGCGTGGCCGTGGTAAAGCGACTCTGTTGCACAAAGTGAAACAGCAAAATAGTGCAAAAAACCAATACAAAGGCCATGGACACGCTCGCGACCATCGCCATCTGTTTGATTGTAAGTGAACGGCTGACGCGCAACGGTGTTCTCCACTGATACTGAATGCATACCCGGTATCAATCCTTCAATGCCGGTCGTTTCAGGCTGATTATATACTCAAATCCTTCGCCCACGCCCGCGAGGGATGAAGTGACGGGATATTTCCGCGCGGTGGCGCAGACGCCGGGGAAATCGCCCCGGCGGCCGACGGTGGGCAATGCCTCACGAGTATACGCGAAGCGCGTCGTGGAGTGGCGCTCTGTGACGTAATTCAGCCTATTCTGCTACCAGTCGGCGTAGGGCACCAGCGGCTGGGGAGGCATATCCAGATCCCCCTGCCAGCCGGCCGCCGAGTAGCGGACGTAAAGCAGCGCATGGCTCGGGGTGTAATCCTTCGCCTGCTGAATATCGACCGCGGCGCCGACGAACCAGTTGCTGGTCACCCGCCGCTCCACCAGCGCTCTGGCGGTGTAACCGACTCCCTGACTGCTGCTCCCCTCCTCCGTCAGCTCGCTGGCGCGCTGGCGGTAGTCGGACGGGATCAGGTTCAGCAGCGGATAACGGGCTTGCGTCTGGGTGCGCGAATGGGACCATGACACCGACCCGCCGAGCTCCCAGGACCAGTTCTCGGTACGCTGACGCCAGGTCACCGGCACGGCGAATGAGAGATACTCCTGCGGGCTGTAATAGCCGCCCTGGCCGAGGGTGTAACCGCTGAGATCTTTGTCGTAGTGCCAGATCATATTGTTGAGGCCGACGGTGACGCGACGATTATTCTCGTTGATGACCTTGTAGTAGTACCCGGTCATCCAGCGCACGCGCCAGTTATCCGCCACGTTTTTACCGGTCAGCGAATCGGCCCCCAGCGAGGACCAGATGCCGTGCGCTTCGCCCCGGTCATAGCTGAGGCTCAGGCCGCCGCCGTCGGCGCGGACGCCGCCCCAGGTGGTGCCGGTATGGCTGCTGCTGTCTTTCTGCCCGCCAAAGGAGAGCAGCGAGCTGGAGATGGGGCGCCGGTGGACATTGACCGTGTACCCCACCGGCCCGACGTCGCTGCTGTAGCTCAGCCCCCCCACCACATCGACGACGTTAAAGCCCATCGGGGTGGTGCCGATATCGCCGCTCCAGGTGTCATTCTTCCAGCCGACCGCCACGCTGGCACCGCTGTCGGTCTGGTTTTTACTGCCGCTGGTACAGGCGATCTCCCCGCAGGTGCCCCAGCTGGGCGAGTAGCTCCCGTCGCTGTGGGTGGAAAAGCTGCCGGCATCCATATTGACCAGATCGGTGCGAAAGAACATCCGGCCATCCGCCAGCGGAGCATCCACCTGCAGCATGGTGGTATGCGCCTTCAGGTCGGAATAGCCGCCGGTGCCGCTGGAACCCCAGAAGTCGTGTTCCAGGGTGACGTTCAGATCCTGCTGGCGATAAAGATCGGCGGCATCGCTACGGATCCCGCGCTTCAGCCAGTCATCCTGGCTGTCGTTGCGCGTCAGCCGCGTAAAGGTATCGTTATCCCGCGGCTGCACGGGGGTGATGCCGGAGGCCACCATCGCCTCCCGGTAGTGCGTCAGCGCCTGCTGCGGCGCCCCGGTCTGGGTGGCAAAGCGCGCGGCATCGCGCAGCACCAACGCGCTCTCCATCGAGGGCGGCTGCGCCTTCGCCTGCGGCACAATCTGGTTAAAAATCTGTTGCGCGTCAGCGGTATCGCCAAGGCCGGCTCGCGCCAGCGCGACCCGACGCTGCATATTCATGGATTCGGTCTCTGCGCCTTTCAACTGCATGACCTGCGCCCGGGCGGCCTGTTTATCGCCCTCGGCCAGGTAGACTTCCGCAAGGCCGAGGCGCACATCGCCGTTGTCGGCCTCCTGGCGCAGCACCCGCTGATAGTCGGCAATCGCCGTCTGGCTGTCGCCGCGCTGCTGCGCCCAGTCGGCGAGCGTCAGGTCATAGCGCACCGAGTCGGGCTGCTGTTGGATAAGGGCGATCGCCTGCGCTTCGTTACCGCTGTCGCGCAGCTGGTTGGCCTGGCGCAGCACCCGGTCGCTTTGCAAACGCGCTTCGAGCTCACGAATATTATCCGTCCACGCGCTGCGCGGCAGAGCGGCGATTTGCGCCAGGGCCAGATCGTCCTGGTCGTTTCCCGACAGGTAGAGCCCCGAGGCGTAGACCCGTTCAGCATCCTGCGGCTGGCGGTTGACCATCGCCCGCATCAGCGCGTCGGCCTCCTGGCGTTCACCGGCGCTAACCAGATCGCGCGCCAGACGGTAGGTTATCCACACGCTGTCCGGATCCAGCGCCAGGCGCCGACGCTGGACTTCCGCCGCCTGCGCCCAGTTGCCCTGACTTTCCAGGGCCTGCGCCTGTTTCTCCAGCCGGTCGTTGGTCAGACTGCGCTCAATATCATCGATGCTCCGCCGCTGAGCGGGAGGGAGGCCGGCGATCCAGGCGCTGGCTTTCTCCGGCGATTCGGCGCGATAGAGGTTGGCCAGACCGCGCACCGCCAGATTATTACCGCGATCCAGGCGCAACGCCTGCTGGTAATAGCGCTCCGCCGCTGCCGACTCTTTGCGCGCCGCCGCGACGTCCCCCAATCCCAGCACGGCATAACTGTCGGTGCGATCGACACGCTGCGCCTGGGCATAATAGTTCTGCGCCTGCGAAAGCTGGCCGGCTTTCAGGGCGTTATCCCCCTGCTTGATCAGCAGCCAGTAACGGTTGGTTTGCAGCAGGCTGTCCCATTTGCCGCGGTTCGGGCTGTCGGGGTCCATGGCAATCGCTTTATTGAGCTGCGCCACTGCCCGCGCGCGATCGCCGCGCTGGGAATAGGCCTGGCCGAGGGCGCCCACCGCATCGCTGTCGCGGCTGTCGGCCTGAACGGCTTTCTGAAGATCCGCGACCGCCTGCGAGGCATTCCCGGACTTGACCGCCGCCAGCCCTTCCGAGCGGGCGCGGAAGGTCGGATCCTGCAGCTGCGCCTGCTGCTGGTCGAGCAGAACGCGGGCGTTCGCCGCCACCGAGCCGGTGGGAAACTGCAGGAGAAATTGCTGCAACGCCTGCACGCTGGCCTTGCTCACCGGCATGCTTTTCACTTCACTGAACCACATGTCGGCGGCGATGCCGCGTCCTGAGGCCGAGCGGGCCATCTCCGCCAGATAGGCAAACCCTTCCTGCGGTTTGTTATCGGCAAACATCTGCTTCGCCAGCGAAGTCAGCAGGCTGACGTTGCCCGGCGCGCTGGCGTTCAGCTTTTTCAACTGGCTGACGCCTTCGCTATGGCGAGCGGGCAGGCGCGCCACCAGCGTCCAGTATTCAATGGCGACGTCAACGTCATCCGGCACCCCGCCGTACAGTTTTTCATAGGCGGCGATGGCTTCATCGACCTTCCCGGCCACGCCCAGCAGTCGCGCCTGCTGCAGCGCCTGCCGGCCCTCGCCGGTGTTGCTTTTCATCTCATTGCGCGACGCCTTCAGCTCCGGGGAGTCCGGCGCCAGCTTCGTCAATCGTTCCAGCTCTTTTTTCGCCCCGGCGGCATCCCCCTGACGCAGCAGGTAGCGCATCCGCGCGGCAATCAGATCCGGGTTGTTGGGATCAATCAGCTCCAGGCGGTACAGCGACTGGCGCACCAGGTCTTCACGATTACTGGCCTCGCCAAGGCGGACCTGCTCCAGCAGATGCTCCTGGGCAGGCGTCGTCGCCGCCTGCGCTAACGGCAGCAGCGCCACGCCGAGGGACAGCGTGAGTAAACTTAGTGAGAGCTTGCGCATTCCTGGTTCCAGTCAGGTTGTAATTCGCCACCCGCAGTGAAACGAAAACGGTGTTGATCCCAACCCTGGCCGAACAGCGTCAGAACTGCGCTGTAGTAGGCATCCGCGCCGGGATAGTTATCGGCGACGCGCTGGCGTTGCACCGACCGGGCCTCGTCGTCCTGTAAAAACGGTAGCATCACCGCGGAGAAGCCCACGGGCCCCTGGCCGCTGGTTTTGCCGGTGGCGATATTCACTTTCTCCGGCGGCACCCCCTGCTCCGTGGTCTGCGCCGCCATCGGCGCGAAGCGTTGCAGCAGGCGCGCTTTCTGCTTATCGCCATCATGGAGCATGCCCACCCACAGGTAGACGCGAATCGCGTCATAGCTGCCGATCAGCGGCTTTTCGGTTTTCAGCTGCCAGCCTTTCCCTTTCTCATAGCGCACCCAGTCCGGGATAAAGCCTTTCGGCGCGGTCTCCAGCAGCAGGCGCAGGTTGCTGTCGCGCAGGGCAGGCCACGGCGCGCCAAAACGCACAAAGTAGGTGGCCAGCTGCGGCGGAAGATAGCTGGGGTTAAACCGCCAGCCGCTGTCATCGGCAAAACCGACTTTTCCCGGCAGCAGCATCGTGCCAAGACCGGGCACCGCCACCGTCTCTTCCTCGACAATCCGCGCCAGCAGTGCTTTGCCGGTCTCGGTGTACTGCGGCTGCTGCCACAGGCGGCCCGCCTCCAGCAGCGCCCAGGCTATCCACAGATCCGAGTCGGAGGCCGAGTTGCTGTCCAGCAGGGTCCACTGCTCATCGTCCTTTTTGCCCCACAGCCAGCCCGGCAGATGTTGCCGCAGGTCGCCTTCCGCCAGGTTGTTCTGCGTCCAGGTCAGTAGTTTGTCGAACCCTGCGCGATCGTTGGCGGCCAGGGCGAAAAACAGGCCATAGCTCTGTCCTTCCGAGGTGGAGATTTTGCGCGCATCGCTGGGGTCAATCACCCGTCCCTCAGGGCTGACGTACGCTTTTTTAAACTGCTCCCAGGCGGGCCACTGGCAGGCGGCGCTCACCGGGCCCGCCGCCAGCAGCAGCGCGGAGAGCACCGCGCCACAAAGTACTTTCATCATGGTTTATTCATCATCCAGGCTAAGACGGCGGCGACTGATGATGCGCAGCATGCGCCACAGCACCCACGCCAGCAGCACAATACTGATAGCGGCGAAGATCGCCAGCAGTATCGGGTGGTTAGAGAGCGCGAACCAGATGCGCTCGAACCAGGGCAGATGACCCACGTAGTAGATATCTCCTACCCGCAGACTGTTGACGCCGGACTCGCGGATCACCGCTACCGAGCCAAACATTGCTGCCCGCTTACCGCTGTCGTTGAGGGCGTTGGTCAGCAGTTCATTACCGCGCGGGCTGTCGGCCAGCAGGGCCACCACGCTGCGCTGATCGTTATACGGCGACTGGAAGCCAATCACCGCCGCCATCGGCCCGGAAGAGGTAATGTCGGTGCGGGTATTGGGCGTGCGGGCATCGTCATCGGGATAAATGCTCGCCAGGTCATAGTGGCGCATCGGCATTTTCACCCAGCTTTTGGTCGCCTCGACCAGCAGGTTGATTTTGGTGTCGTCCTTGAGGGACGACGGGATCGCGCCGATCAACAGCAGATCCGCGTCTTTGTTCTTGATCTGGTTGCCATCGTCGGTCATCTGCAGATTAATCGCCGCCAGACCGGTTTGCGAACCGATACCGCCCAGCGCCTGCAGCAGCGTCGCCACCTGGCCCTGGGTCGGCGCTTTCGGCACCACCACCAGCGTGTCGGAGAGGTCGGCCATACGGCTGTAAGGGAAGCCCGCATTGGCGAAGACGCGCAGGTCCGGCAGGGCGATAAAGTGATAATACTTCGAGAAGTCGATGGTCGAATCGTCGCCGATCACCACATGGTTCTGCACCGGCTGGAAGGTAATACAGTTGTCGATGGAGCCGCCCGGCATCGGGTTCATGTACTGGAAGTCAAAGCGCAGCTGGTTGACCGCCCCGAGACGCAGCGCGGGGATGGTGACCTCTGATTTGCCGTCCAGCAGCCCCTGCAGCACCGGCAGGCGCAGGATCAGTTTGTTCACGTCCTGAGCGCTGTTCAGGCTGAACGACTGCAGGAACTGGTCGTTGAGGCTGATATCCATCCGCGAGCTGTCCTTCACCGGCGGCATGGTGTAGCGATATTTCAGATCCATATCGATGCCGTTGGCCCGCAGCAGATAGAGATCCGGCGGCAGATTAAGCGCCACGGTGATGGCATCCGGCACCAGCCCGCTGGACTGCAGCTGTTGCTCATAGGTTTTCAGCTCAGCGAAAGTGACCGAGCGGTCGGTGCGCACCCAGTTCGGCGCGTCGTAAGGCTGACGCGGCTGCAGGGTTTTGATGCCGTCCACGGTGACGCTGCTGCCGCGGAACAGAATATTGCCCTGGGCAATCCCCTTCGCCGCCAGCAGCAGGTCGTTATCATCGCGGCCGAAAATTACCAGCAGCTTGACGTAAGGATCGTTCGGGTTGTCGATCATTTCGATGGTCGGCGCCTTGACCGGCGGATGATCGCGCAGGAAGTCCGGGCGCTTGTCGTTGGTGGCGAAGACGATGGCGTTACGATCCGGCAGTTCGTTGAAATAGACCGGGAACTGCTGGCCGCGCCAGCCGGCCTTGCTGCCGAACCAGGAGGCGACAATCGCCGCCGCCTGCTGCTGGGCCACCGCTGGCGAGCCCGGGAAAATCATCGGTAGCGTCAGCGGGCGGTTATCGCGCGGATCGTAGAACGGCACCGGGAAGTGTGACAGATCGTTATGCACCTTCAGCGACTGGTAGGTGAGATCCAGATAGCTTTCGCGCCCGACGTCCAGCCACAGCGTGCTGCTGGCGGGGTTTTCGCAGACATCGCGGTAGTGACCGACAAACTCCAGCCGTACGCGGTTGAAGTCGGTGATGTACAGCGGGTCAATCGGCAACTGCGCGCGGATCTTTTTCCCCAGCTGCTCTTTGGTCACGGGCAGGACGCCCATCAGCTCATCGTTGAGATAGACTTTCAGCTGCGACTGCACGGGCAGCAGCGAAGGCGATGGGGTGTATTCCAGGTTGAGCAGCGCGTTGGCAACCAGCTCATCGCTGCGCATGCCGAATTCGACCGACGCGTCAGGCCATGAGCCGCGCAGCACGATGCTGCCGGGCGGCGGCGCGATGGTGGCAAAAGTCAGTTTCACCTCCCGCTGCGGGACGTTCTCGGCCACCGCCGCCGGGGCGGTCGGTTCGGCAAGGGCCGCCGTTGGCTCGCCCACCACGATCGGCGCGCCCGGGGTCGCTACCTGCGGCTGAACGCCAGGGGCGGCGTTCGCCACGACGGCCGGCGCCGCATAAGAGGCCAGCGGATACCAGCTGCACATGCCCACCGCTACTGCACACATCCAGGAAAGTTTTCTTTTCATCGCATTATCATCATTGTTGAGCCATTGCCGGGTCTGCGGAGAGCGTCGGCGCGGCGCGTTCAGGGCGTCGGGGTACAAACGACACTATCCAGGCCACCAGCGAAGTGAGCGCGCGGAAAACCACCTTCACCGACGGCGGCGAAAACTCCGCCAGGTGACGATAGCCACGGAAGCCCAGCTTGAGGATATCCAGCAGGCTTTCCATCGGCTTGTCTTCCGGGAAGCTATCCTGCCAAAGCGCCCACGTATCAGCGCGGGCAAACGTACACTGCACAAAATCGATATGCTGTTGGTTGGTCAACGGCAGTAGCTGGAGCCCCACCTCGCTGCCGTTGACCCGCGCGACCCTTACCGGGAAGGCATATTCCTGCTGTCCCCGTTTGAGCAACAGCCTGGCGTTCTGGCCTTCCAGCACCTGCGCGTCGCCGTGAATTTTGATCCCCAGCCCGCCGTCGGAATAGTCGTGAACCGTGCAGGAGAACAGATGGCCATCTTCGCGGGCAATCGCCGCCGGCATGCTCATTTCGACACGATGCGAACGGCGAACCTGCTTGCTTTCGACCGAGACCGCCACCGCGCCGCCAAGAATAATCAGGTTGTAGAACACCCAGACAATACTCACCCAGACGGTGAGAATTTCGTTTTCCGGGCCATACATAAATCGCCAGATCCCCACCGCGACGCCGACCAGATTGAGCAGTACAAGGTAGATATAGGGCCGGGAGATCACCCAGTCGACATACTCTTCTTCCACCAGCCCGCCCTTCGCGGTGACGTTGAACTTACCTTTATGCGGGTTAATCAGCGCCACAAAGGTGGGCGGCGCGATATACCAGGCCAGCACCGTCTCGTAGATTTCACTCCAGAACGAATGGCGGTATTTGCCCTGAATCTTCGAGTTGGTCAGGCTGGCGTGGATCATGTGCGGCAGCACGAACAGCGCGATCATCAGCGCGGGCGCATAAATGATATAGGCATGGAGCAGCAAAAAGGCCAGCGGCGCCGTGAGGAAGATGAGGCGCGGAATACCGGAGAGGAAGTGGAGCATGGCGTTAGCGTAGCAGACGCGCTGCGCCAGCTTCAGGCCTTTGCCAAACAGCGGGTTATCGAGCCGGAAAATCTGCACCATCCCGCGCGCCCAGCGGATGCGCTGGCCGATATGCGCGGACAAACTCTCCGTCGCCAGCCCCGCCGCCTGCGGGATCCGCATATAGGCTGAGGTGTGTCCCCGCCGGTGCAGACGCAGAGAGGTATGGGCATCTTCGGTTACCGTTTCGACGGCTATCCCGCCAATCTCATCCAGCGGGCCGCGACGGATAACGGCGCAGGAGCCGCAGAAGAAGGTGGCGTCCCACATATCGTTCCCGTCCTGCACCAGGCCGTAGAACAACGTCCCTTCGTTCGGCGTTTTGCGAAAGCGGCCAAGGTTGCGCTCAAAGGGATCGGGCGAGAAGAAGTGGTGCGGGGTCTGCATCATCGCCAGCTCTTTCTCTTTCAGGAACCAGCCCATGGTCATCTGCAGAAACGAGCGCGTTGGCACATGGTCGCAGTCAAAGATCGAGACGAACTCCCCTTTGGCGTATTTCAGCGCATTGTTGATGTTACCGGCCTTGGCGTGCTCGTGGCTGGTACGGGCGATATAGTGCACCCCGACATCTTTGGCAAACTGGCGAAACGCTTCCCGTCCGCCATCGTCGAGGATCCAGATGTTCAGCTTATCCTTCGGCCAGTCGATGCCCTGCGAGGCGTAAATGGTGTTTTTCACCACGTTGAGATCTTCGTTGTAGGTAGGGACGAAGATGTCCACGGTTGGCCACAGATCCATGTCCTCCGGCAGCGGCACCGGCTGGCGGTTCAGCGGCCAGACCACCTGGAAGTAGCCCAGCACCAGCACCACCCAGGCGTAGGTCTCTGCGAACAGCAGAATGATCCCGCACACCAGGCTTACCGGGTCGTTCCAGTTCAGCGTCGAGGTGTAGCGCCACCAGATATAACGGCACGACACCGTCAGCGACAGCACGATAAGCATCAGCGCCGAGAAACGCCCCGGGATGCGCCGCACCAGCAGCGCCACGCCCCACAGCAGCATCAGGAAGATAAACTGCGACAGCGGGTTAAAGGGCTGCGTAATACACATTAGCGCCAGCACCAGCGAGCAGAAGGTCACCCCCCCAAGGATCGCCCGGCGCAGCTTCGGATTAAGGTGCGCCAGCTCTTTCTGTTTATCCAGATGGCCGGTGCGGGCATTCACCTGTTCAGGCAATTTCTCCAGCCATTGCGTATAGCGACCGTGCACCCCTTCCAGGGCCGCCAGCGAGCGCCAGTTGACCTTTTTTTCCGGCTCCGGCACACGCGTCGCCAGCAACCACAGGGATTGCAGCAGGTAGCGCAGCGGATCCAGCGGACGCGGGCGATGCGGATTAATATGGGGAAAATAGGTTTCATGGTGGGCCAGAATCGCCTGCCAGCGCGGCGTCTCCAGCGGCATCAGCGCCCAGACCAGCGACGCCCACAAACAGCCAAGCGACGCCGAGAGCCAGGAGGCCCCGTGCTGCCGATAGTCGTCATAGCGCGCGCGCAGCCGTTCCCCCACCGGCGGAGCCAGCAGCAGCGTGCTGAGGCGGATCATGCCGGCCTCCCGCCGGAATAGTGGATCAGGCACCAGTTCGCCAGGGTCAGCACCTCTTCCGCCGCCAGGGAGTCCTGACGATACTCCCCAAGAGGCTGTTTCGCCGCCAGGCACTCGGCCATCGCCTCGTCGCGGTGAATCGTCACCGGCAGGATGCGCGGCTGGCTCTCCAGCCACAGCTGGTAGAGATCTTCCTGCAGCTGGCTGCCGACCCGCAGGTCGTTAACCAGAATGTCGCTGTTGGCCGGGAGGGGCTGCTGGTGTAGACGGATATGGCTATTGGCGTCGGGATGAACCACCACCAGCGTGCGATCGCACAGCGTCAGCAGCTCGCGGGTTAATGGCGAATAACCGTTCGGCAGATCCAGCAGCAGCCAGCGGTACTGGCTCTGCAGCTGCTGCACAGCCTCCGCCATCGCCCCCAGCGCGGGCTGCAGCTGGTCAGCATTTTCTCTTTCGCCGGCGCTGAGCTGGCCAAACGGCAGCAGATCGATATGTTGCGTATAGCGCAGACCCGCGTCGCGCCAGTCCCGGCCGTCGAGCAGCGCCCGCGCCCAGCCGTCCTGATGATGGACGTCGGTATTGAAAAAAAAGCGCAGCATATTATCCGGGCTGGCGTCGATCGCCAGCACCGTTTCACCGAGCAATTGCAGCGCCCAGGCGAGTGCAGCCGTAATGGACGTGACGCCAGTCCCCCCGCGCACGCCCTGTAATCCCAGAATAGCCATCTCCGGCTTCCTTATTTTTTCTCTGCAAACTCTGCCAGTAACGGCCAGCGCTTCAGCGCCGCATTCAGCTGCTCGCGCCGGGAAATATCATGATAATCAATATCCGGCAGGGAAAATGCCCGGCTTAGCGCCAGAAAATCATTTTGAAAGGTGTACCCCAGCGTGGCGTCCGTGGGTACTGCAGGATCTTTTGCTGGCATATCTCTGTCCGTTTGAAATTTATTATTAAACCAGAGGACGAATACAGCGCATCCTTAAAAGCAGGTGTACATGCTAAAACTGATGACCTTTAATTTCAATGTTAGGTTTACTCTGCCGGTTTCGCTAGTAAACTTATCCAGTGTCAATCAGGGCGCACGAGGGATGCCGTGGATAGTGTATTTACTTTGGGTATTTCATCATTATGGGATGAAGTGTGCCATATGCCGGTCGGTGGGGTATGGTGGCTCAACGTTGACCGTTATACCGATGCCGTCAGTCTGTTTAATCAGACGCTGGCCGCGCAGGCGAAAAACAGCAAGATCGCCGCGCTGGTAATGGGAGACAAACCTAATAATATCATTTCATTAGATAATGAAGGTGGCCCGGATAATATCGCGCTGTTCACCCTGCCGAATCGTCCGGAAGCCCTGGAAGAAATACATCGTGATTTAGTCTGCTCCCTCGAACCTGGCAATTACTTGTTTATTCTGCTATGCGCTGAAAATACCTGGCAAAATATAAATAAAGATAAGCTATGCGCGTGGGTGGAAAAGACCAGCCGCTGGGCGCAATATCACCGTTGCGCTTTCCTGGCGATCAATTCCGCCCAGGATATCGATCGACAGCTCACCCCATTATTACGCGAGTACCGTTCCCTTTCCGGCCTGGCAAGTATTCGTTACCAGGGCGACCGGCATCTCTTTGATATTGCCTGGTGGGGAAGCGACAAAGGCATCAGCGCTCAGCAGCAGCTGATGGTCCAACACGATGATGCCGGCTGGCGGCTGGCGCAGGAGGCTGAAACCAACGTTCAGCCACGTAGTGATGAGAAGGTGATCCTCAGCAATATGCGCGTGCTGGAAGGCGCCCCGCCGCTGTCGGAATACTGGACCCTGTTCGATACCAACGACGAGGTTTTCAACGCCGGGCGCACCGCACAAGCGGCCACGGTACTTTTCTCCATCACCCAGAATACGCAAATTGAACAGCTGGGCCGCTATATTCATACCCTGCGTCGCCAGCGCGGTACGGCGCTGAAAATTATTGTCCGTGAACAAACGCCCAGCCTGCGCGCGACGGATGAGCGGCTACTGCTTAGCAGCGGCGCCAGTCTGGTGATCCCCAGCAGCGCGTCGCTCTCCCGCTGCCTGACGCTGATCGAAAGCGTGCAGAACCAAAAATTCTCCCGCCATATTCCGGAGGATTTCGCCACGCTGTTGACCTGGAGCCAGCCGTTAAAGCTGCGCGGCTACCAGAAGTGGGATGCTTTCTGCGAAGCGGTACAGAACGTGATGGCCAATACCCTCCTGCCCGCCGATAGCAAAGGCGTGATGGTGGCCCTGCGCCCGGCGCCAGGGCTGCGCGTTGAGCAGGCGCTGACGTTATGCAAACCCAACCGGATGGGCGATATCATGACCATCGGCAATAACCGGCTGGTGCTGTTTTTGTCGTTTTGCCGGATTAATGACCTCGATACCGCGCTAAACCACATTTTCCCGCTGCCGACCGGCGATATTTTTTCTAACCGCATGGTGTGGTTTGAAGACAAGCAGATCCTCTCGGAAATCGTGATCATGCGCGGCGTCGAGCCGGCGCGCTGGAACACGCCGCTGCCGCTGTCGGTGGGTAAAAACGAGACCATCAACGCCACCCACGATGGACGCCACTGGCGACGCTACCCCGAGCCACACCGGTTAACCACCCGCGAGGAGCAAGCCTGATGATGTCTATCGCCGATATTCTGCAACTGGTGGTGCTCTGCGCCCTGCTGTTTTTTCCGCTGGGCTACCTGACGCGCCATTACCAGCGCCGTATTCGCACGACGTTAAGATTGATGTTCTTTAAACCCCGTTACGTGAAACCGGCAGGCGTATTACGCCGGGGAGCCACGGTTAAGCAAGGCAAAGCGAACAAATGACAAACACTAAACCGACCGCGACACCGCTTCCGCTCTGGCAGTACTGGCGCGGCCTTGGCGGCTGGAACTTCTACTTTCTGGTCAAATTTGCCCTGCTGTGGGCCGGGTATCTCAATTTCCACCCGATGCTGAACCTGGTGTTTCTCGCCTTTCTGCTGGTGCCGATCCCGCGCGAAAAGCTACACCGTATCCGCCACTGGATCGCTATTCCGCTCGGCTTCGCGCTGTTCTGGCACGATACCTGGCTGCCCGGTCCGGAGACGCTTCTTAGCCAGGGTTCGCAAATCGCCGGCTTCAGCGCCAGCTATATCTGGGATCTGATCGTCCGGTTTATTAACTGGAGCATGGTCGGCGCCTTCTTTGTTTTACTGGTCCTGTGGCTGTTTATCAGTCAGTGGCTGCGCGTCACCGTGTTTGTCTCCGCGATGGTCGTCTGGCTGGCGGTCAGCCCGCTGCTGCCAGCCTTTACCCTATGGCCCGCCGGTCAGCCCACCACGGCCGCCGCCACGACCGCGCCGGCCAATACCGGGGCCAACGCCGCCGCTGGCACCGCGACCAGCCCCGCCAGCAGCGATATTCCACCGCAGACCGAGCCGCCGACGTCAGCCAATCTCACCAACTGGCTGAACGGTTTCTATGCCGCCGAGCAGAAGCGCAAAACGCCGTTCACGGACCAGCTGCCGGCGGATGCCCAGCCGTTTGACCTGCTGGTGATCAATATCTGCTCGCTCTCCTGGTCGGATATTGAAGCCGCCGGTCTGATGGACCATCCGCTGTGGAAGCATTTCGATATTGTCTTCAAAAACTTTAACTCCGCGACCTCCTACAGCGGCCCGGCGGCGGTGCGCCTGCTGCGCGCCAGCTGCGGCCAGCTGTCGCATACCAACCTGTATCAGCCGTCCGGCGCCGATTGCTACCTGTTTGAAAACCTGGCGAAACTCGGCTTCAACCAGCAGCTGATGCTCGGCCATAACGGTCTGTTCGGCGACTTCCTGAAAGAACTGCGTTCGCTGGGCGGCATGCAGAGCCCGCTGATGGACCAGACCGGATTGCCGGTCAGCCTGCAGGCGTTTGACGGCTCCCCGGTGTATGAGGATCTGGCGGTCCTCAACCGCTGGCTGAAGACCGAAGAGGCCAGCAGCAATCCGCGGAGCGCCACCTTCTATAACACCCTGCCGCTGCATGACGGCAACCACTTCCCGGGGCAAAGCAAAACCGCAGACTACAAAGTGCGGGCGCAGAAGCTGTTTGATGACCTGGATAACTTCTTCACCGAGCTGGAGAAATCGGGGCGGAAAGTGATGGTGGTGGTGGTGCCGGAACACGGCGGCGCGCTGAAGGGCGATAAGATGCAGGTCTCTGGCCTGCGCGATATCCCGAGCCCGTCGATCACGAACGTCCCGACGGCGGTAAAATTCTTCGGCATGAAAGCGCCGCATGAAGGGGCGCCGATTATCATCGATCAGCCCAGCAGTTACCTGGCGGTGTCGGAGCTGGTGGTGCGTGCCCTCGACGGCAAAATGTTCAGCGAGGACAGCGTCAACTGGCAGCAGTATGTCGCAAACCTGCCGCAGAGCGCAGCGGTGTCCGAAAACGCCAACGCCATCGTCATCCAGTATCAGGGCAAGCCTTATGTCCAGCTGAATGGCGGTAGCTGGGTGCCTTATCCGCAATAAGCGACAAGGCCGCCCAAACTGGCGGCCTTACATCGTGAGACGTTCCCATTCTCCCTTCCCCACCCGCATGCCTACGGGCGGGGAAGGCGGCAAATCAATCACCGTCTCTAACGCTGATCCTGTTTCGCCAGCCAGACCAACTGCTTGAGGCTGGCAGAGTAATAATCATCCTTGTCGTCAATCTGCGGCGCCTCCTGCGGTTCACCCAGCGTCAGATCGCGCACCGCCAGCAGACCGCCGGCCATATACCAGGGGGCCACCTCGTTGGTGCTGACGTTGATCCACGCCGGGGTTTGCAGACGCGGGTAACTCTGCATCCAGGCCTTCCACGGCGCGAGCAAAGCGCTTTGCGGATCGGCCCACGAGAGATACAGCGGGATACGAATCGCATCGAAACTCATCCGCGGCGGCCACTCTTTGGCTGGCAGCATCTTGCCATCCGCCCGCAGCGCCACCCAGTCGCTGGGCAGGTGTGATTTCCCCCACCCCATCTGCCCCAGCAGCGCCTGTCCGTCGGTCTGCAATGTCCGCCAGGCGGTCAGATGCGTCCGCTCCGCGAAGGCGCGCCAGGCCGGAAAGATGAAATAGGAGGGATTAAGGTTCAGATGGTCGTTGAGATTGAACCCTTTCACGCCCGGGAGCATCACCTGACGACCGGCGAAGGTCACCACCGTATATTTCAGCAGGGAGGCGGTGATGGCATCCGAGGCAATCGCGTAGCGCTTGTCCTGCCACTGCTTTTGCGCACGCAACAGCGCCCAGGCGATCAGAGTATCGCCATCAGAGGCGTTGTTTTTATCGGCGATAGGGTCCGGCGCCACCGGGTTATAACGCCAGTAAAACAGCCCGTTAGACTTATCGCGCAGGGTGCTGTCCGTCCACTGCCACAGCTTGTCGAACGCCGGGCGATCGTTATTCGCCACCGCCAGGAGCATGGCAAAGCCCTGACCTTCCGTATGCGACACATTGCCATTGGCGGTATCAATGATACGGCCGTCCGGCATCATAAAACGGGCCTTATAGCGCTCCCAGGCCGTATCCGCCCACGCCCGGGGCACCAGCATCACTGCCGTTGTCACTATCACCGCCACTAAAGCACGCAGGGGCATACATTCACTCATTATGGATGGTAGTAAAGAAACTGAACGTCAGAGACAGAGAACACCCGCTCACGTTGTAAAACGACATGAGCACTGCCTCCCTGACTCTGCAGCCAGCGAGAATATAACCCCTCCAGTATGGCACAGAACGCGTTGCACCAACGCACGCGTCCCGCGTCGTCCCGGCTGACCGGCAACGCCTGATGGCGCAGGCGCAGGCCATCCTCACCGACATCAATCGTCACCACGCCCCAGTGGAAATGGGTCAGCAGCCGGTTGATATTCGCCTCCAGCTCTCCCACCGTCTCCGACGCCGGCAGCGGATGGGTCTCCGCCAGCGAGGCGCCCATCTGACGCAGGAAGGGCTGGCTTTCCAGCTCGCCGGCATTATTTAACATACCTTCGACCATAATCACCAACAGATCGAACCATCCGGCAGGCGTCTGCTGCTGCTGGAACCAGGTCGTGACCACCGGGTTATTGTTCTCCGTCATCATCAATGATCTCCCAACATATAGCGGATATAGAGCCCGGCGGTACTTTCGTTATAATCCCCGAAGGTGTCATAGCCAATCTGGCCCCCCAGCGTCATCTGTTTGTTAACCTTGTAGTCCGCCCCGGCGCGCAGGGTATAGCCGATGCCGCTCTTCGAGGTCGCGGAATAGTAGGCTTCCTTGGCAAACCCATTGCTCACCGCCGTTTCCAGGGTTTGCTGCCACTCCGAATTGGTCGGGAAATAGGCGCTCTTATCCTGACTGTAAGACTGGTACCCCACCGAGCCGCCAAGCTTCATGGTCCAGTTATCATATTTCTCCGTCAGACTGACCGGCAGCGACACGCTGACGTAGTTTTGCGGGCTAAAGTAGCCCCCCTGGCCATAGGTGAAGTAGCTGAGGTTCTTGGAATAATCCATATAGCTCATGCTCAACCCGGTCTGCAACTGGCGGTATTCGTCATGATAGGGCCGCAGATAGACCCCGGCATTGGCGTTAATGCTGGTGTTGCTGGCGACGTTCTGCCCCAGATAGCTGTATCCGCCACCGCCGACATAGAAGCCCGCGTCGCCGTCGTCATAGCTCAGCTGCAGGGTGCCGCCGTTTTTCGTCACCTGCCCCCAGGTTTTACCGGAATAGGCGTCTTTCAGACCAACGTAAGAAAGCAGGCTGTCGGTCAGTGAGCGGCGTTCGCCGGTCAGGATCAGCGACAGGTAGTTGCTCAGCTTAGGCGACCATTTCACCCCGCCGACAACGGTATTGAGATCCTGGCCCAGCGGCGTGCTGCCAATGTCGACGCGATAATCGTCACCGCTTAACGCCAGCGCCAGCTCGACGCCGTTAGCCTTCTGCGAATCGGTTGAGCCGCTGGTCTGGTCAACGTTCGGCTTAAGGCTGGAAGAGGCCAGATAGCTGGCGACCTGTCCCGAATCATAGCTCCCGAGCTTCGCCAGGTTTTCCATCCCGCTGCTGGTGGTCGGATTGAAATCTGCCGCATTCAGGGTGCCCAGGCCGCTTAAGGCTTCGGCCCCCGGATTGCTGGCAAAATAGGCCGTCCGCTCCGCCTCGGTCATCGAGGCGATCGCCGCCTGCTCGCTGGTGGCGGTACTCACCATATTGGAGACCGCATTAGCCAGCGGGTTGGCGCCGTAGCGACGCCAGGCGTCGCCGCTGGCGGTTCCGGCGTTCAACGACACCGGGGTGACGGTAAAGTCAAAGCGCGAATCGCCAAATGGCGAAGAAGACCAGGTCAGCGGCGTCCGGAGCTCCGTCAGCTTGCTGGTACCCGATTCGCCGTCGCGCCCGCGCACGTCCATACCGCCCTGCAGCCAGCTGCCGGTTTTCTCCTGCAGCGACTCCATCATGGTGTCCACCTGGCGCAGCATCCGCGTCTCGGCGGTGTCCACTGGCAGATCGGGGCGCTGGATCCCCGGCAGCGTGGAACCGGGCGCGGCGGCCGACTGGGCGACCTGCCACGGCATATACTGCCCGTAGGCGGAGGCCGTTCGCGTCGGCGCCGACGTTTGCGACACGCCGATGAAGGGGTTATCCGCCGCCAGCACCCCGCCGACGGTTGGCGTTTCGCTGCTGTTGGTGCTTTGCATACCCAGCAGTTTGCCGCGGGCGCTACGCAGGTAGGTCATCGCCTGCTGATGATGGCCCTGCGCCTCTGCGACTCTCGCCAGCAGCAGTAAGCGATCCGGGGAGTTATCCTGGCGCAAACCGCCGGCCAGCTGTTCGGCACGATCGTTGTTCCCCGCCGACAGCGCCACGTCGATGGCCCCGGCGCGCGCGTCCTGGTTCGGCGTATCGCGCGTCATCAGGTAGTCATAGACCACCCCGGCCTCTTTGTTCATTTTGCCGCTCTGGTACAACCGCGCCATCGCGAACATCAGATCGGTATTCTGCGGATCGCTTTGCATGGCGCGGATCAGCTTGTCATACGCCGCAGCGTAATTGCCCTGCTCGCGCAGGCGATCGGCTTCGTTGATCACATAGCCGTTGCGAATACTCGCCAGCTGCGTCGGCGTACTGCTGGCCTGCAGCTGCGGATTGCTGAGCAGGTTCTGCGCCTCGCCGGTCAGCCCGGCCTGATTCAGCACCGCAATCTGATCGGCGTAATCACCGGCGTTGCCGGACACCCCGCTGCTGATATTGTTGCGCACCAGCGAGACCGCGGTGGTCAGGTCGCCGCTCTCGGCCAGGAGCCGCGCCAGCTTTCCGGCGTCCGCCGGGGCTTTCGGCGGCGTGGAGGCCATCGCCCGCAGGGTATTGCTGGCGGCAGTGCGGTTGCCCTGCGCCAGATAGTTTTCGGCGGTCGCCAGCTGCAGGTTGTAGTTCACCCGCTGGCGTAAATCGCGCATGTCGCTGGTCTGGCTGCCGCCGGGAATGCGCGCCAGCAGCGTCTGCGCCTGCTGCCAGGCGCCGTTTTCGCTGGCAAACAGGGCGGCGGCATACAGCGCATTGTTGCTGGCGCCGGGGCGATAGGCCGCCGACATCAGCGAAGAGGCCTCGCTACCGTTACCCGATTTTTGCAACAGCCGGGCCAGATCAAGGCGCAGCCAGGGATCGTCCGGATAACGGGCGACGCCTTCGCGCAGAGTGGCAATCGCGCCGGCTGGATTACCGCTGCTGACCTGCGCCTGGGCCTGACGGCGCACGGCATCGCCCGGCATACCGGCCACCACCCGCGGCTGCAGTTTTTGCTGCAGGCTCTGCGGGAGCGTCTGCAGCATCGCCTGCGCCTCGGCGGATTTATTCTGCTCGCGCAGCACGTAATAGAGGTTTTCCCGCCCCGCCGCGTTCTGCGGATCGTCGCTTAACAGCGAGCGTAGCGTTTGCTCCGCCTGGGGCAAATCTTTGTTATGCCGCAGCACATCGGCGCGGAACAGCTTCGCCGAGGCGCCCCGCGCCCCGCTCTGCTGCGCCAGCGGCGCGGAGAGCGCCAGCGCCTGACTAATATTGCCCTGCTTATAGGCCTGCTGCGCCTGCGCCAGCTGGCCGTAGAACAGCGCATCGGCCGCCTGCTGACGACGGGTCGCCGAGGCGTCGCCGCCGAGATCCGCCGCCCGGCTCAGATACTGCGACGCGGCCTGGTAGTCGCCGCTGCGCTGCGCGATATAGCCCATGCCCGCCAGCGCATCGGCATCCTGCGGGTTGGTCTGCAGCACCTCTTCAAATTGCTGCTTCGCGGCGGCGGTATTGCCGCTGTTGAGATTGGCATAGCCCTGGCCGCGCGCCTGACCGCTGCGCCGTTCGCGAAAGTAATTCTGAACTTCGCTATCCTGCGGATGCCGCTGCATCCAGGTATCGTAATACTGCTCATCCCCGGCCTGCGGGCCCAGCCAGAGCAGCGCCTGACGCAAGCCGCTGTCCGCCTCTTTATTGCCGCTGGCCATCGGCTCAAGCAGAGCGATCCCTTCCCGGCGGGTCTCTTCCCGCCAGGTTAAGGCTTTGCCCAGCGCCACCCGCGGGGCGTTCTCCTGCGGATGCTGGGCCACGTACTGGCGCAGTTCGCTGATGGCCTGCGGATAAAGCGATTTGTCGCTGGCCATGGTCAGGTAATATTCCGCCGCCAGCCCGGCAGGCGGCGTATTGCCATTAAACATGCTGCGCCAGGTCGCCAGCGCCCCGGGAATATTGCCGCCGCGCGCCTGCTGGCGGGCCAGGCTGAGCTGCCCCTGCGGCACCTGCGACATCTTTTTAGCGTTGTCTAAATCCTGCAGCCCCGGGCTGTCCGGCGCCGCTTTCGCCAGCCGGGCGCGCCACTGCGCCGCCGCCTGCATATCGCCACCCTGCTGCGACCAGAGCGCCATCAGATACAGCGCCTGGGTGTTATTGGCATCGACCGAAAGCACCTTCTGCAGGGACTCCATCGCCAGTTCGTCATGGGATTTCTCATGCCAGTAGTTGGCCTGGGCGAACAGCGCCTGCAGCGCCGCGTCGTTACCTGCCGCCAGCGCGCCGCCAGAAGCACCGAGAGTCAACGCGCCGGTGAGGCAGAACGTCGTGAGCCGGCGGGAGGTTTTCATCGTTATTGTTATCTTTCTTTTCATTAGTTATCCCCCGAACCCAGACGCTTACGGGCATGACGTTTAAACATCGCGGTCAGCGCCAGTCCCATTATCGAGGTGGCAATCAGCCCCAGCACCGCCAGGAAACCGGAATGCTGGCTGGCATACCAGACAGCCATCATGTACCACGGCATCTGACCGCTGGGGAACGGCGTGCTGACCTGGAAGCTGCGCACCCCGTTATCACTGGTGATCACCGCGGTATCGCCACGGATCCCGGCGTTGATACGCGGCGAGTCCAGATCGGTCTTCAATCGCGCCAGCTGGTCATCATTGCTGGCCATCGCCACCACCACCAGGCGAGTCGCGTTCCACGGCGAACGATAGCTGATGAACCCGCGCCAGGCGCTGCTGGACGAGAAGTAGCGATCGGCATCGAGGCTGGCCGAGGTCCAGTCGCCGGTGAGCCGACGCTGCACTTTTTGCCACAGGTCAGGCTCACGGACGCTCAGTGTGTTATCCACCGGACGATACGGTGAATCAGCCAGCAGGCTCTGGTTAAAGGCCTGCTGATCGAGAGCGGTGACTGCCAGCACGTCACGTTCGCGCAGCGACTGCAGATCCGCGCCACCGGTCGGCATCCCGAGCACGACGCGGTTATTCGCCAGCGCAGTGCCGGTCGCATTTCCGGAGCGCGCCGCCAGATTCAGCAGGGTGGCCACCTGGGTCTCAGACGGGTCCGCCGGCAGCATAAGCGTCGTTTGCGAATAGTCCGCCAGTCGCGAGAAAGGGAATGAGGCGCCAACGAAATAGGAGAGGTTTGGCAGCAGCGAGAAGTGTCGCGTTTTGCTCAAATCAATCCAGGAATCGTCAGTGATCCGGCTCTTGATATTGTTATTCAGCAGTACCGAGCACGGAACATCATCCTTCGGCACCACATTGAAGTACATCGACAGCTGGTTATCGCCGTAGATCAGATAGGGCGCCAGCGGGATGGTAAAGCGCTCCTGGCGCGCATCGCCCCCGAGGTGGCGCCAGACTTTCTCCAGCGGCCCCTGCTTGTTCATCGCCAGGTTATTGAGGAAGGTACCGTTGAGCGTGACGCTCAGCAGGGACTTGTCCTCATTAATCCAGCTTTCCGATGGGAAGCGGTAGCCAACCTGTAGCGGGATCGTCTCGCCATCCCAGAGATAGAGGTCGGGCGCGGCGCGAAAGGCGATACGTAAAGGCTCATGCCAGACGCCGCTGACGGTCGGGCTTTGATCCTTACGCAACAGTTCGCTGAGCTTGACCGGACGATCGGTGGGGATCCAGCGCGGCGCATCGTACGCTTTACCAACCGGGATGGTCTGCGGTTCGACATCCTGCGTCGCGGTTTGCGGGGCGAAGTTGCCGCGGGTCAACCGCCAGGCGGCCATGCGCAGCGCCATATCGTTTTTACCGACAATCAGCAGCAGTTTGTAGGCCGGATTGGCAGGGTTAGCGATGACGCGCAGCAGCGGTTTATCGGTTTCCGGCAGCGTCATGCCGCCCACCTGCTCGCCCGGATGGCCAATCACAATACCATGGCGTTCCGGCAGGCGATCGCGCAGGGCGCTGAAGGCGATGCCGCGATAGTCCGCCTGGATACCCAGCCATGAAGAGACCAGCGCCGCGGCGCTGAAGACGTCAGCTGAGGGCTTCGCCCCATAGGCGACCGCGATGTCCGCCGGGGTCATCTGCATGCTGTCAAAGAAGGGGCGTGGGAAGTGGCTCAGGTCGTCGCTGATGTTCAGTTGCTGGCTTTCCCAGCTGAAATGCGACGTGGGCAGCACCGTCACCCGCGATGAATCATGAATGTCACGCTGGCACTGCAGGGTATCGCCATCGTTGATCTTCACGCTCAGGTTATTGCTGGAGACCATCAGCGCAGGCGGAATATCCAGCTGATAATGGGAGACATCCTCGCCATCAGCACCCAACGGCAGGGTGCCGAGGGGCTGACCGTTGAGCATCAGTTGCAGGGTGGCGTTGCGGCTCGCCATTTCCGGCGATACGCGGACGGCAAGGCTGAGCTGGGAATGGATCACCACCTGGTCGGAAGGCAGCGTAAAGCTAACGCCCCCCTGCCGCTGGCCGCCGCTGAGGATAATGCCATCCGGCATCCCCATTTGCGCCAGATTCAGATCGCCTCCCCAAACCGGGGCGACGGGGATGACATCGGGCGCAACCGTGTCGCTCACCGGCGGGGTTACTGCGGGCATCTCAGGCACAGGCGTTGTCAACGCCGCATCGCCTGCGGGGGCGGGCGCTACCGCTGGCGTGGCCTCTTCCGGAGCGGCCGCCGGAGGTTCGTCACCGGGCTCATTGTCCGCCGCGCCGTTGAGCTGCGGAAAACTCAGCGGAGCTGAAGCGCCAGTAGCCGGCTCTTCACTGTGCAGCGCAGGCGCAGAGAACATCCCCGCCAGCAGCGCCAGCGTCGTTAATCGCTTCATAACGTCCCATCCTCCTGCGCCGTTTTCGCCACAGCCGTCCGGCTGCGCTGGCTGCGACGGGTTTTCCACGTCAACCAGAACAGTTCGAACACGCAGCGCAAAATGGTGAAGAAGGAGCGGAACGGGTTATCCTGCGGGCGCGGCGGATTAATCCAGGCATCCGCGCGGGCCAGCACCACCCGCACCAGTTCACGGCGGCGCGAGAGAGGAATATCTTCATCAAACTTGAGGCGCAGGAAGCGCTCGTCTGAGGTGACCAGCTGAGCCGGAATGGAGATAGCCCCGGACTGCAGGATCAGCTCAATCTCTTCGATATCATCCTCCAGATGGCGCATATCCGGCGCGGCCACGCGGCAGCCGCCCATCGACAGGTCCGCGGTATGGCTGCGGGAAACGATACCGCTGGCGTAATGGATCACCACCGGAATGTCGACATCGATACGAATGGTTTTTCGCACCTGCCGCGTTTCGCGCGCTACGGCAATCGCCGCCAGCAGGAAGATCAGGCTGTAGATCCCCCACCCGACGTTGAGGGCGATAACGTTGGGATCCGAACCAAAGTAGTCATGGCCTATCGCCCGGACGATGCCGACGACCACCCCCAGGGCCAGCAGGCAGGCCACCACCAGATGCGGCCGCACCACGGTGAAATCGAAGTAACCGACGTCAAGCAGCCCGCCCTTATCGGTAACGTTGAATTTGCCGCGTTTGGGGAAAATCATCGTCACCAGTGTCGGCAGCACCAGGTGGAAGGCCAGCACAATATCGTAGATCTCCCCCCAGAAGCTGTAGCGATAGCGGCCGTTCATTCGCGAACCAACGTAAATAGCGAGGAACAGATGCGGCAGGGCATAGGAGACAATCAGGCTCGCTGAAGAGTAAATAATATTGAGGTTAAACAGCAGATAAGCCAGCGGGGCGGTGACAAACACCACCCTCGGGAGCGCGAACTGGTAGTAGAGCATGGCGCTCAGGTAGCACAAGCGCTGCTGGAAGGTCAGGCCGCGACCAAACAGGGGATTATCGACGCGAAAGATCTGCGTCATCCCGCGCGCCCAGCGGGTTCGCTGGATGACGTGCACCACCAGACGTTCGGTGGCGAGACCAGCCGCCAGCGGAATATCGAGAAAGGCCGACTTCCATCCCAGACGCTGAAACTTCAGCGCCGTATGGGCATCTTCGGTCACCGTTTCGACAGCGAAACCGCCGATCTGCGCCAGCGCCTCGCGGCGGATCACCGCGCAGGAGCCGCAGAAAAAGGTGGCGTTCCAGTTGTCGTTCCCCTGCTGAATCGGGCCATAGAACAACATCCCTTCGTTCGGGATGTTGCGCCCGACGGAGAGGTTACGTTCAAACGGGTCCGGGGAATAGAAATAGTGCGGCGTCTGCACCAGAGCCAGCATCGGATCTTTCAGGAAACCGCCGACGGTGGCCTGCAGGAAGACGCGCGTGGCGACGTGGTCGCAGTCGAAAACGCAGATAAGCTCCCCGTGGGTCAGGGTCAGCGCATGGTTAAGGTTCCCCGCTTTGGCGTGCTTGTTGTCGTTACGGGTGATATAGCCCACGCCGACGTCGGCGGCGAACACGGCAAACTCACTGCGTTTGCCATCATCCAGAAGATAGATCTTCATTTTATCTTTTGGATAATCAATGCATTGTGCCGCCAGGACGGTATCGCGCACCACCTCTAACGGTTCGTTATAGCTCGGGATATAGATATCGACCGTCGGCCACTTACTCATATCATCCGGCAGTGGAACAATGCCGCGCTTCAGCGGCCAGACCGTCTGCAGGTAGTTAAGCAGTAGCATCACCCAGATATAAACTTCCGCCAGAAAGAGTCCCATCCCGAGAATGGCTTCAATGGATGAGTTGAAGTGCAGGGTCTGCGTGAGGCGAAAATACATGTAACGCGTGGACATCAGCAGCGACGTGACGACCATAATGACCGATACGCTGCGGCGCTTGCTGAAGCCCATCAGAAAGAGAATACCGATACTAAGCAGACCAAAAATATACTGCTTTTGGCTGTCCATCGGCGTGATCACCACCAGCACGGCGACGGGAGACAGCACCAGCGCCAGCAACCAAAAAAGAGATTTTTTCATTCAGCAGCCCTGCAATAAGTTAAAGCCCTGACATGCGTGGCTGGCTGTGCACCGTGCCATCGCCAATATGGATACCCAACAGCGAAGATATTTTTTTAGCCATGATTTCAATATCAAAGGCCGCTGCGGAGGAGGCGTTGAAGTCCAGGATCGACTTCTGCGAGGCATTAGCCTCTACCACGCTTTCATCACGATGGATCACGCCAAGCAGTCGCTCGCCCAGTTTCTCTTCCATCAGGCTGGTGACGTCCCGGCTGACCTGGCGACGGCTATCGCTTTGGTTTATGACGAAATAGTGCCCGTGCTTGTGATTCAGCGCCCCGCCGGTCAGGCGCTGCTTTTCCACGTGCGCCAGGGTCGACATTGAGGCGGTATCCGCCAGCAGCGGGATCAGATGCAGATCCGCCAGCCCCGTCAGGGCTTTCAGCGCCGGTGAAGGCCCTGGCGGCATATCGGCGATGGTGATAAGCCCGGGATAGTTGAGCAGCGCCGACAGACCGCGCTGGAGAAAATGGTCATTGTGGGTCAGTTGCTCATCAAACGCCTGACGCTGCGCTTCGCTCACTTCGCCGTAAGGCAGGACGAAAATATTGCTGCCGGCGCTCAGCACACACTGGCTCCAGTCATGCAGTTCCAGCGCCTTCGCCACGTAGCCCCGCTCATCGCTCAACGGCACGCCAAAATGCAAACGCAGCGCATTCTGGACGTCAAAATCCAGCGCCAGGACTTTGCTGCCGGTCCGCGCCAGCGAATAAGCTAAATTGGCCGCAAGGGTCGTTTTCCCCACGCCACCTTTCGGTGAACAGACGCAAATCAACGGCATGTAGCGATCCTTTCCAGAAGAGATTTCAAAGGCTGGTCTTTATTTTTCGCCACCGGCTCCGCGGTTTTTGCCGCGAACAGGTGGGCATAGTTGTCGGCGCCCGGCGCAGGCCGCGGGGCCATCCTCGGCGGCGGGGACATCACCGGTTCAGGTACTGGCGTCGCTGCCAAGGGCTCTGACGTCATCGCCGGCGCCGGAGCGACAGGTTCCGGCATTGCAGGTTCTGCGACCGGCAGTGGGATCGCGGCAATAACTGGGGGGACTGGCGCAACCGGAGGTGATGCTGGCGCGGCGACCACAGGGTCGACACGCTGGAAGAGATCCGCAGGCACGGGCTGCGGCAGCGGCGCGGAGACCGACCCTCCCAGCGCCAGAGAAGCGGGTTTCCCGGCGTCGGGATTCAGCTGATTGAGGATCGCCCAATCCCCATGTTCCCGCGTGGCGGCTTGCGAAGAAAGATCCTGAAATTTGAGGTTTTGCGTCCGCGTTTTTTCTTGAAAGCGCTGCAGATCATCATAATGGTTCATTGATAACCTCATGATTTTAAAAATTTCATATTAAGTTTGTTGTTATTTTCTGGGTATATTAAAAATATCGTGACGCTTCTGGTATGGCAGATAAAGCGCCGGTGGTGACGTACCAATACACACGATTGACAGGGTTATAATAGTTTAGAATTTGATTTTTGGGATGATTCCACGGCAGAAGTATCGCTACACTAACACTTCCCTTTCAGAAGGATAGCCCCATTTTTTAGGTATGCGTACATCCTTAACTCCCGCAACCATCGCGCTTCCCAGTCGTTTTTATATAAAAGTATTACGCCATGATGAAATCATAGCGTCAGTTGAACGAAAGAATAAACCTGAACCATTTTAATTTCTCTTTAATTCTATAAAAATGGACTGAAAGGCTTATTTTTTCGGATAATCGACGAAGAATGCTCCGAGAGTATGGCAGAAACTGCGGTAATAAACGGTGTTGCCAGGTTTCCTCTCCGGCGGAAGAGAAACTCCCGGTCCTGGGACCGGGAGTGTGCCATCAGGCGTGGGGTTTTTGCGGATTCTCATCCTGATCGACGGCAAAGCAGGCTACCAGCTGGCCGCCGTAATCCTTAAGCTGCGGCTGAAGCTGGGTGCAGGGACCAAAGCGTCGACGGCAGCGCGCGTTAAAGGCGCAGCCCGGCGGTGGGTTCAGCGGGCTCGGCAGTTCGCCGGTCAGCTTGATCCGCTCGCGCCGATCGTCCGGATTCAGACGCGGCGTCGCCGACAACAGCGCCTGGGTGTACGGATGACGCGGATTGTTGAAGATCTGGTCCTTGGTGCCCTTCTCCACGCAGCGGCCGAGATACATCACCATCACTTCATCAGCGATGTGCTCGACGACCGACAGGTCGTGGGAGATAAACACGTAGGACAGCCCTAAATCCTGCTGCAGATCCATCATCAGGTTCAGCACCTGGGCACGTACCGAAACGTCCAGCGCGGAAACCGGCTCATCGGCAATCACCACGTCCGGATCCAGCATCAGCCCGCGGGCAATAGCGATACGCTGGCGCTGACCGCCGGAAAACATATGCGGGTAGCGATCGTAATGCTCGGTTTTCAGGCCGACCTTCGCCATCATCGCCAGCGCTTTTTCACGGCGCTGCTCTTTACTCAGGCTGCTGTTAATCAACAGCGGCTCTTCCAGAATCTGCCCCACTTTTTTACGCGGGTTTAGCGAACCATACGGGTTCTGGAACACAATCTGGATTTTCTGCCGCCGGAGCTTCTGCGCCTGCGGGTCGTGCTTAAGCAGATCCTGCCCCTGATAATACAGCTCACCGCCGGTGGGGATCTCAATCATTGTCAGCAGACGACCGAGGGTCGATTTGCCGCAGCCCGACTCTCCCACCACCGCCAGCGTTTTACCACGCTCAAGGGTAAAGGAGACGCCGTCCAGCGCTTTCACCAGTCGTTCCGGGGCGAATATTCCCTTCTTCACCGGGTAGTGTTTTTTCAGATCAATGGCCTGCAACAGCGGTTGTTGCGTGGCGGCCTTTTGCGTACTCATAATCCAGGCCTCCCGGCATCATCGAGTGGGTAGTGACATTTAGACTGACGGCCGCCGGTAAGATCCGCGAGCGCGGGCTCTTCGCTCCGGCATTTATCCGTGGCATAGGGGCAGCGCGGGTTCAGCAGACAGCCGACAGGACGGTCATATTTCCCCGGCACCACGCCCGGCAGCGACGCCAGACGCGCCTTATCCTGGGCGAACTCCGGCAGCGCGCGCAGCAGCGCCTGGGTGTACGGATGACGCGGCGCGCGGAAGATATCCTTCGCATCACCGGTCTCCACCACCTGACCCGCATACATGACGATAATTTTATGCGCCGCCTCGGCCACCAGCGCCAGGTCGTGGGTGATCAGCACCAGCGCCATATTCTCTTGCTGCTGCAACTCCAGCAGCAGCTCGATGATCTGCGCCTGAATAGTCACGTCCAGTGCGGTGGTCGGTTCATCGGCAATCAGCAGTTTTGGCCGACAGGCAATCGCCATCGCGATCATCACGCGCTGACTCATCCCGCCGGAAAGCTGGTGCGGGTAAACGTCGAGCCGCGACGCCGGATCGGGAATGCCCACCAGGTTCAGCAGGTCGATGGCCCGCTGACGGCGAGTTTGCTTATTGCCGCCCTGATGAACTTTGATCGCTTCCATAATCTGGTAGCCGACGGTATAGCACGGATTGAGGCTGGTCATCGGATCCTGGAAGATCATCGCCACTTCCGCCCCCACCAGCTGACGCCGCTCTTTTTCAGAGATGCGCTGCAGGTCGCGGCCATTGAACTCCAGTTTGTCCGCCATCACCCGGCCGGGATAGTCAATCAGGCCCATAATCGCCAGCGAACTGACGGATTTACCGGAACCGGACTCCCCCACAATACCGACCACTTCACCCTGATTCACGCTATAGCTGATGCGGTCTACGGCGCGGAACGGCGCGTTCTCATCGCCGAAATGCACCGATAATTTATCTACATTTAATAACGCCATCTCGAACCTCTTACTGCTTCAGTTTGGGATCGAGCGCGTCACGCAGACCGTCACCCATCAGGTTAAATGCCAGCACCGTCAGCAGGATCGCCACGCCCGGGAAGGTCACCACCCACCAGGCGCTTTGCGCGAACTGCAATACGTCGGAGAGCATGGTGCCCCACTCAGGCGTCGGCGGCTGCGCGCCCATGCCGAGGAACCCCAGCGCTGCCATATCGAGAATGGCGTTAGAAAAGCCCAGCGACGCCTGAACGATCAGCGGCGCGAGACAGTTGGGAAGAATATTGACGAACATCTGGCGCATCGCGCCGGCGCCCGCTACGCGGGAAGCGGTCACGTAGTCGCGGTTGACCTCCACCAGCACCGCGGCGCGCGTCAGACGCACATAGTGCGGGAGCGCCACGAAGGTTAGCGCCAGCGACGCGTTGACGATAGATGGCCCGAAGATAGCCACCAGCACCAGCGCCAGCAGCAGGCTCGGCAGCGCCAGCATAATATCGACGACGCGCATGATGATGGAATCCACCGCCCCGCCGAAATAGCCCGCCACCAGACCGAGCACCACGCCAAGGATCAGCGACAGGACCACCACCAGGCAGCCCACCAGCAGCGACAGGCGGGCGCCGTACATCAGACGCGACAGAATATCGCGGCCCACGTCGTCGGTGCCGAGCAGATGCGCCAGGCTGCCGCCATCCTGCCAGAACGGCGGCGCCAGCAGCGAATCACGGAACTGATCCGCCGGGTTATACGGGGCGAGGAAGTTGGCGAACACCGCGATGATAATCATCACCGCCACGTATACCAGACCGACGACCGCGCCTTTGTTGCGTTTGAAATAGTGCCAGAACTCCTGCAGCGGGGTCATTGGCACCGGTGCAGCAATCGCTTTATTCTCAGAAACTTGTGACATGATGGCCCCTTACTTCTTATGCCGGATACGCGGGTTCACCACGCCATACAGCAGGTCGACCAGCAGGTTGACGAGGATAATCATCGTCGCCACCAGCAGCACCCCGCCCTGCACCACCGGATAATCGCGACGCTGCAGCGCGTCGATCAGCCAGCGGCCTAAACCAGGCCATGAGAAAATGGTTTCCGTCAGGATGGCGCCCGCCAGCAGCGTGCCCACCTGCAGGCCAATGACCGTAACCACTGGCAGCATCGCGTTGCGCAGCGCGTGGACCACAATCACTCGCATCCGGGTCAGCCCTTTGGCGCGCGCGGTACGAATATAGTCTTCGCCGAGCACTTCCAGCATCGACGAACGGGTCATACGCACAATCACCGCCAGCGGGATGGTGCCCAGCACGATAGCTGGCAGGATCATATGCATTAAGGCGTCAATAAAGTCGCCCTGCTCGCCCCAGATGGCGGTGTCGATCAGCATGAAGCCGGTCAGCGGCAGAGTATCGTCAAGGAACACCGTATCGCTGATACGCCCGGAGACCGGCGTCAGATTCAGCTGCACCGAAACTAGCATAATCAGCATCATGCCCCACCAGAAGATAGGCATCGAGTAGCCGGTCAGCGCCAGACCCACGGCGGTGTGGTCAAAGATGGATCCGCGTTTTACCGCAGCCAGCACGCCCACCGGAATACCGACGGCGACAGCGAAAATCATCGCGCAAACGCCCAACTCAAGGGTGGCTTTAAAGCGCGGGACAAACTCTTGCCACACGGGAATGCGGCTTTTCAGCGAGATGCCTAAATCACCGTGCAGTACGCCCCAAATGTAATGGGCATATTGCTGCCACAGCGGCTTATCAAGGCCCATTTCGGCCAGCAGCTGCGCGTGACGCTCGGGGGAAATACCACGTTCACCCGCCATAATCATCACCGGATCGCCGGGGATCATATGGACGAAGGCAAAGGTGAGAAGGGTGATACCGATAAATGTCGGGATGACGAGTCCCAGACGTCGGAGAATAAACTGCAACATAACCCGGATTCTCTCTAGTGACGCCCCGCCTGGCGACAGGGCGTCTGTATTGCTCACAAAAGCATTCCCCGGAATAGCGGGAATACGCCCCCTACCTCTCCCGCGCGGGGAGAGGAGGTCAGGCATCGTGCTTATTATTCGACGGAGACGTTATCGAAGTGGTGTTTGCCCAGCGGATCCACCACATAGCCTTTGACTTCTTTACGCACCGGCTCATAGACGGTGGAGTGGGCGATGATCAGCGCCGGAGCCTGGTCATGCATCACTACCTGAGCCTGTTTGTACAGTTCAATACGCTTGTTGTGGTCGTCGGTAGCGCGGGCCGGCTGAATCAGATCTTCAAACGGCTTATAGCACCAGCGCGAGTAGTTGGAGCCGTCTTTCGCTGCGGCGCAGCTGAACAGGGTCGCGAAGAAGTTATCCGGATCCCCGTTGTCACCGGTCCAGCCCATCATTACGGTCTGGTGCTCGCCCGCTTTCGCCCGCTTCAGATATTCACCCCACTCATAGGTAACAATCTTGGCCTGGACCCCGACTTTCGCCCAGTCAGCCTGGATCATTTCAGCCATACGGCGAGCATTCGGGTTGTACGGACGCTGTACTGGCATTGCCCACAGGTCGATGGTGAAGCCTTTTTCCAGGCCCGCTTCTTTCAGCAGCTGTTTCGCCTTCTCCGGATCGTAGGTGTAGTCCTTAACGTCGTCGTTATAGCCCCACATGGTCGGCGGGATCAGGTTCTTCGCCGCCTGGCCTGCGCCCTGGTAAACGGCTTTGATGATCGCTTCTTTGTTCACCGCGTAGGTCAGCGCCTGACGAACTTTGACGTCGTCCAGCGGTTTCTTCTCGGTGTTGAAGGAGAGATAACCGACGTTCAGGCCCGGCTGTTCCAGCAGGGTAATGTTCTTATCTTCCTTCATGCGCGCGATGTCCGCCGGGTTCGGGTACGGCATCACCTGGCACTCATTTTTCTGCAGTTTGGCATAGCGCACGGAAGCGTCCGGGGTGATGGAGAAGACCAGACGATCGATCTTCGGCTTGGTACCCCAGTAGCCCGGGAAGGCTTTATACAGAATGCGGGAATCTTTCTGGTACTGCAGCAGCTGGAATGGGCCGGTACCGATAGGATTGAGGTCCACTTTTTCCGGCGTGCCGGCTTTCAGCATGTTATCGGCATACTCTTTCGACAGGATAGAGGCGAAGTCCATGGCCAGGTCAGCGAGGAACGGCGCTTCCGGGCGAGTCAGGACGAACTGGACGGTTTTATCGTCCACTTTCTTCACTTCGCTAATCAGGTCCGGTAACCCCATCCCTTCAAAGTATTCATAGCTGCCGCCAGAAACTTTATGGTACGGGTTATTGGTATTCTTCTGGCGATCGAAGGAGAACACGATGTCATCGGCGTTCAGGTCACGGGTGGGTTTGAAGTCTTTATTATCTTGCCACTTCACGCCCTGGCGCAGATGGAAAGTATAGGTTTTGCCATCAGGACTGACTTCCCATTTCTCAGCAAGCCCTGGAATAACTTCCGTGGTACCGGTTTTAAATTCGACCAGGCGGTTATAGATCGGTACGGAACTGGCGTCATAGGTGGTGCCAGAGGTGAAGAGCTGTGGGTTAAAGCCTTCCGGCGAGCCTTCAGAACAATAAACCAGGGTTTTCGCTTGCACGCTGGCGGCGACGGTCATGGCGACCAGGCTCAGACCAAGCTTCAGCATCCCTGATTTCTTCAAGGAAATACTCATTATTCTGCTCCAAAACTGTGATGTTGTTTGCATATATCCGCCGGACCTTTATTTATTTTTATTCGTCCTATTTCAAACAACGGATGCGTTGGCTGCGCTCGATCATCCCAGTCACATCGTTATCTATGCTCAGGGGAGCTCGTACACTTGCCGCCTTTCCGCAGCTCGAACTATTTAGAATATACCCGGTCCAGTCGGTGGTGCCCGAAGGCGTAGAGAGAGATGGGGATTCCTTTCGCAAAAACGACTGAGTTGCAGTACGGATTCTCCATGAAATGCCCCTCATGCCCTACAATCTGTCAACAGAATGGGGAAACGTCAATACAGCCAGCCGGGTTTTACATCCAGCGTGAGAAACGGCAGGCAAAGATTAAAAAAACTTCAAGGCGCTATTTTCAGCAGAGAAATTTATGCTACGGGTCAATAAGCAGAATAATGACCTTAATAATTTGCAACACGCAGAGGGAAACAATTCCAACAAATGAGAAAAATTTCTTGCCGTGTGACCAATATGTGAGCGATTAATAGCGCTAACGTTAAAGCGCACAGCGGAAAATGCTACATTTAGCCATAAGCTTCGCGAAAAAAGATCTGTTCATCGATAAAAAAATGCAATGGAAGATGTCACAAAATAGCGAATAGCTGGCTGGAAACGTGGGTAAAGACGTTTATTGTGATTTTGGTGGAATTTTTGGCCGGTCCCTACTTACGGAACCAGACGGCACGGCATGTATATCGTCCTGACAAATGGCAAGAGGGGTATTGCGCGAATCATAAAAACGAAGGGCGGCATTGCGTCGGAAGCTCACGAACAAAAGGCTAGACCACCGTATACCCTTGTCGAGGTGAGTTAGGCTTGTTGGGAAACGCCAGTTTGAGTTGCCTCGCATCCACCATGGGCTTTAAGTAATTCTGGCGAATACTCTGCGCCTTACGTCCCAATAATTTCTCCATAACTGCGACGGATAAGTAATGACCAGCGCACAACTGGACAAGCAACGCCTTCATCACCTCGGTTTCCAGTCGTCGTTGCGCCCGGGATGGCGCGGTTAACACTTCAAGCTCATGCCGGAATCCATCACTTAATGCGTCAAGATCATCAATGAACGGCTTATCTAAAAAGTGGCTGATGAACCGACCATATTCATCCCTTCCCTGAGGGTTACCGACTAAATCAGGAACGCTATGCGTTAAGCTGTTGCCACTATGCGTTAAGCCCTGAGCGTTATGCGTTAAGCTCGATGTAGAACTTAACGCATTTGCAAATATGTCTTCCGGCGATGGCAGTGCCATTACAGGTAAACTATATGATTTATCTCGCTTTTCACCGCTGGAAACCAGAAATCCCCTATCGACTAATTTGGGAAATGCCAGGGTGACATCACGCGAATGTCTGCTCGTTAGCTGACAGGCTCGCTCATGGTTTACCCATCCCTCTGTCGCCGCGGTGATAACGATCATCCTTTCAAGATCATCAAGCAGAGAAAAACGGTGGCCAAACAAACCATTGAGCCGCTCAGTCACTACCTGTGATACAAGGCTTACTGTGGACAGTTCAAGCAACGTTTGTTCAGAGGGTTCCGTTTTTTCATATAACTTTGGTGTGCGCCAGTTTGCCCATTTCCAGCCGCTTATAATTTTCGGAACCCCGGACCCCGCTCGCTCCCCCGCCCCAATCATTAAAAACATCTGATGCATACGGCGGTTACGACAGTCGCTTTCTCCACCTTTCACTGCGATTTCCGGCGGTATTCGCATCAGCCCTGGATTACGGAAGCCAAAAAGATCCGGCCGTCTGACCACTAAGATTGAGCTTCGACCCGTATAATCAGCATGCACCAGGGTATTAACAAGCGCCTCTCGGATAGCTTCATGAACTTTGGTTTCATCCAGCCGAATACCGTCCTGCAATTCAAAAGGTACCTTAAGATCAGTGATCAGTTTTCGATAAGTCCGGCGGTAAAAATCAAAAACATTGCCTGACCATGAGCCATCCGGATAGATACGGTCGATCCAGCGGGAATCAGGTTGTGCATCGTCCCGTTCACGATAATCAACAAAATAGTTAGGGACCGCATCCTGAATGGCATTCCAGGTGCCAAACATCAGGATACCAGCAAGAGTTATGCCCTCCTCCCCGCTCTGACGATTTTGACGCCAGCCGCCGATATTCTTAAATAAATCAACGAGATTTAGTTCCTGCCATGGATGCTGAGGTTTCGCCACCGCAAAGAGATTACGGTAGGCGCGCAAACTGTCCTGATCGATATCACTGAAATCAAACCCGGTCAGGATCCGGTCATCACGGCTATCCTCGACCTGCTCTGCAAGCATTCTTTTGATTTGCTCTGCAGAGCAGTGGCAGTCCGCTTCATGACGGCGGAGATAGGTTTCCGTCATCGGCTGATTATTGAGATAGACGGGTTTTTGTTCTCGTCTTGCTATGGGAATCTCAATGACAATGACTTCTTTATTATCAAGTTTGATGACTTGTAGCGACTCTTCGGTCAGTAAATTGACATTGACTTTCTTCTTATTGTTAGCAATATCAAAAAGTTGCTTCGTAACGGTAGCCATATCGCTAATCCCTTCAACGATAAAGTTTCCTTTCTTTTCCCTGACACCTAACACGACATAGCCACCGCGGGTGTTCGCCATCGCACTGTACGTCCGCCAGAAATCCTCTGGCAGTTTACCTTTACCCTCCGCTCCCTGCGCCAGCTTAAACTCCAGTTCAACTGATTCAGAAAGCGTTTGTAAGTCCAGCGAATCACTGACAGGAAACATAATCGAATTGGCACCTGTTTAATTTTTCAATCAAGGGATGAAAAGGACAACCTGAGCGCTCAGTTAATCTCATTACCAATACATTTGCCTGCTGTGCCTGCAAAAACTTCGGCTTAATACGCAAAAAAAGCCTGCTCATTGAGCAGGCTTTCAGATTGCGGTTAAACGCATGCCCGGCGGCGCTGCGCTTGCGCGGGCCTACGGAACACAAGCCGAACTCTGCCCCCGGAGGTTCTCATCCTCACAGGCCACAGATGCAAAAAAGCCTGCTCGTTGAGCAGGCTTTTCGAATTTGGTCGGTGATAGAGGATGACTCACCACTTCGTGGCTCGCCCTGCGGGCCGTTGCTGACGCAACGTTCTCTCGCTTCGCTCGAGTCGAACCTCCTGCCCCCGGAGGTTCTCATCCTCACAGGCCACAGATGCAAAAAAGCCTGCTCGTTGAGCAGGCTTTTCGAATTTGGTCGGTGATAGAGGATTCGAACCTCCGACCCCTTCGTCCCGAACGAAGTGCGCTACCAGGCTGCGCCAATCACCGAATGCGGGGCGCATCTTACTGCTGGGATGCCTACCCGTCAATGCCTTATTTTCAAAAAATCGCTCAACCGGCGAGAAACTCAGCAGCCTGAGCAGCGAATCGTCGGTTGGTCATCGTTTTCAGCGGCAGGTCACCTCAAACGCTTTGCGATACTCGGATACCTTACAGGTCACCGGCTCACCGAGATAGGTCGAGCCCGCCGGGTTGAATTTAAATTCCCCCAGCAGCATCGTCAGTTCCCCCAGCTCCGGGCAGGATTGCTGATGACGCATAATATCCGGGCGGGTATCGTTATTCACCGCGCGGGCGATGTCGCTGTATGCCAGCTTGTCGGCAAAGGCATTAGCACAAAACTGCAGTTCGCTTTGCGCCATATGCGCGGCCTGCCCTTTCAGCTCGGCATGCTGCGCCAGCAGCAGCTGGCGAACCTCGCCGGCCCGGCTGTAGCCGATCGCCGTATAGCCGGCCTTATTGCTGAGGTTGACGCTGGCGCCAGCCTCAAGCAGCGCCTCGACATTGGCTTTATTATTCATTTTGACCGCCAGCATCAGCGGGCTGAGGTCGTTGGCGGAGAGCTGGTCCACCTTTGCGCCGCGCTGCACCAGCGCCGCGATCACCGCAGGCGACCCCTGACCCGCCGCCACCTGCAGCGCCGTGAGTCCTTCACGGTTCGGCTTATCCACCTCCACACCGGAGGCCGACAGCGCCAGCACCAGATTGGGATCATCCCCCGCCGCCGCCAGCATCAGCGGGGTGGTGCCGGATTTATCCGCCAGGCTGGTGTCCGCCCCGGCGTTGGCCAGCGTCGTGATGGTTTCCGCCGAACGCGCGTGATCGACCGCGAGGAAAAAGGCCGATTCCCCTGACGCATTGACGGCCTTCACGTCCGCCCCGTGCCTGATCAGCAGCGCCACGATCTCGTCGACGTTCTTCTTAAACGCGCCGGGCGCCAGTTGTAACGCCATGTCTTCGGTCATCAGCGCGCGGTTACCCGTCGCCAGCGATTTCGCCGCCGTTGCGCCGACAATTTTATCCAGCGCGCTCTCCTTCTCGACAGGCGCATCGGGCTTTTTCATCGCCAGAATATGCTGATAGTCGTTTCTGACGTCCCCGCCGTCGGCAATGGCGGACATCAATGCCGTACTCTTCTCGACGCTGGTCTGATTTACCGACGCGCCGGCCTGGAGAAGATCGCCGATAATCGCGGCATCGCTGCCGCGCGCCGCCGCCAGCATCAGCGCCGTGACGCCCTGGCGCGTCTGGAGATTCGGCTTCGCCTGACGCTTAAGCAGTAACGCTACCACATCACGACGATTTTCCGCGGCAGCGACCATCAGGCCACTTAAGCCGGTTTTATCCTGACCATCCACATCAATGCCGTTATTCAGCATGGCTTCGATCGTCGCTGGCGCATCGTATTTACAGGCCAGCAGGAACTGGCTGGTCTCTTCCTCAGACTGGCAGCCCGCGAGCATCAACAGGCACAGTAAGGCCAACCCCTTTATCACCTTCATCCTTTCTCTCCATGAAAAGTTCGTGCACAGGGGGAGCGAGAAAACTGGAGGGTAATCAAAGAAGAAGAGGCAACCTGCCAGACACATCCACTGTGCGAAAAAAATCCCTCGCGCGGCGTCAGCCGGCGAGGGATTAGCTTATCCTGGGCTCAGGAAGGGAGAACAGACCCGAGAATCTGAAAATAAACCCCGTGCCTTACTTTTTCCACCGGCACCAGTTGTTATTCTCATTGATCCCGCCATCCGGCGAGGTATAGCCGAGACAGCCCATAATGGTGTCATACAGCTCGACGTGACGGCGCGGCACCTTCATCGCAGCCTGCTGCTGCAGATGGGCAAACGCGGCGGCATGATCGGGGTTCTCCAGGTATTTATCCGACATCCACACCATCATCGGCACGCGGAACTGCTCCGGCGGCGCCATCTTGCGCGGCGTTCCGTGCAGGTGTTCGCGTTCATTAATCGACTCCCCATGATCGGCGGCATAGAACACAATCGCTTTCTTATCCCGCAGCTGGTCGAGGACGCTGACGATAAAGTGATCGACGTAGGTCACGCTGTTATCGTAGGAGTTAATCAGCTCCGCTTTCGAGCACTTGTTGTCGACGCCGACGCACTCCGGCTTCCACTGGGCGAAGCTGCGCGGGTAGCGTTGGGTGTAGTTAAAGTGGGAGCCTTTGGTGTGGAGAATGATCAGATGCTTACCGGAGGCGTTGCCCTGCGCCATACCGCGTTTCATCTCCTCCACCAGCAGCATATCGTCAACGCTCTTACCGCGGTTGCGCGGCTCGGCGCCAATTTGCTCGCGGTAGGCGATATTGTTGGCCATCGTGTTGCTGTAGAACCACATCTCGCTCTGCATGGCATAGAGATTGCCGTTGAAGCCCAACTGATGAAGCACGGCAAAGACGTTCTGCTCTTTGAGCGTTCGCTGCGGGTTATCCTCCGCTCCGCCCTGACGCACAAACATACAGCGTAACGACAGCTTGGTGGCGGTATCGCAGGAGTAGCCGCGGAAAGCGACCAGATTCTTCTCTTTCTCCAGCTCTGGCGTGGTATTGCGGCTATAGCCGAGGATACCCATATGGTCCCAGCGGGTCGTTTCGCCAATGATAAACACCACGTAGGTGTCATCCAGGCCTTCCGGCGCGACGTAGGTAAACTTCTTCGCCGGGTTAATCAGCGATTTATTATCCGAGGATTCATCCACCTGCGCCCAGGCGTACAGCCCCAGCGCCGACAGCCAGTTTGATGGCAGATAGGAGTTGGCGATCACCCCGCCGTAACTCGGCATATCCACTTCCGAATGGCGCTCCACATCATGCTGACGCAGCTCAAGCAGGCGGATGGGACCCCAGACGATGAGCCCGGCCAGCACGACGATCAATACGTTTTTAACCCGCTGCCCCGGGGTGCGCAGTTGGCGCAGCAGCGTATGCCGGCAGCGGTTGCTCCAGATGAACAGCAACGGCGGCGCGCTCACCGCCACCAGCCAGAGGATCAGGTGCCAGCCGATGACCTCTTTCGACAGGTCGATATCGGTGGTCATCACCGAAGCGATAATCCCGTAGCCAATCACCACATTGAGGAACGTCATGTAGTAACTCGCCGCGGCGGAAAACAGGACAATCAGCGTCGCCAGAATGCGCCAGATGCGGCGACCAAACAGTGACAGCAGACGTAACAGGAAGAAGGTGACAAATACCGTGGCAACCAGTTCAACAACACCGGAAAGCCCTTTCCAGAAAGTGAACTCTTGAGCATAACCATCGAAACGCCGGAAAAAAACGGCGACGTTCATAAACCAGCCGATGTACAGCGCCAGCCAAAAACTAAGCTTCTGCTGCGTCATCGTTCTAATATATTTCATGCAAGCAAACCTGGAAAAAGAAGAATAAAACACCGCCTGACGCTGTGGCACGAGTCAGTAGGCTAATAGGGTGCGTTAGGGTTGGTTATCAGAAACCTCTACAAAGCGCGATAAGTAGACCACAGGGAACGGGAAAAGTATCAGGAGGGAATGTGATCCAGCCAAACATTTACAAAACATTTGGCTGGATTGGCACTATTTGCTTAGGGGATTAACCAGGGGCACGTTTCACGCTGCAGGTTTCAGGCGTGCGCCTCGCTATAAACACTGCCTCTCGGCTGACGGATGGTGGTGGACAGCGCCAGCGACAGAATCAGCAGGGCGAAGATCACGCAGAAGGTCACGTAGAAGCCGCCGAACAGCGAAGCGATGAGAGAGCCGCAGATGCTGCCGATACCAAAGCCCAGATAAATCACGCCGTAGTTTTTCGCCAAATTGTTCAGGCCAAAGAACTCACTCACCAGCGACGGGAAGACGGTGATGGTGCCGCCGAAGTTAAAGGCGACGCAGGCGATGGCGGCGAAGAAAGTCATGGCATTCAGCGGGGCGAACAGCAGCGCGGCCATCCCTACCAGCGACACGATCTGACCGAGGGTAATCACACGAATGCGGGAGATCTTGTCGGACAGGATGCCTAACACCAGGCGGCCGCTAAGGTTAGCAATCGAGATAACGGTTACCGCGTTTGCCGCCGTGGCGACATCCAGGTGGACCATCCCCTGGGCAATATCTTTCGCCACGCCAATCACGTACAGTCCGCTCATGCAGGCCGTCAGGAACATCACCGCCAGCATCCAGTACTGCGGTTTGCGCATCGATTCGGCGAGAGTAAAGTCATTTTCCACGACGCCGTTGGCCGCGGTGGACGCCGTATGATTCGGCGCATCTTTCATCAGGGTCGCGCCAAAGACGATCATCACCAGCACGATAGCGCCCCAGATGACGAAGGTTTTTTCCAGGCCGACGGTGGCCAGCAGATGGGAATCAATGAATTTGAACCCCAGGCTGCCGAGCCCATAGGAACCAATGGAGAAAGCAGAGATCAGCCCTTTACGCTCCGGGAACCACTTCACGCAGTTCGACAGGGTCAGCAGATAGCCGGCGCCGTCCGCCAGCCCCACCAGCACGCCCGCGCTCAGCCACAGCATCATCAGGCTATTGGAGTGCGCGGTCAGGAAGAAGCCCAGACCGAGCAGGATCCCGGAGGCCATGGTCACACGCTTAACGCCAAAGCGTTCCTGCAACTTTCCGGCGACCGACGAGGAGAGCGCCAGCCCGAGGCTCAGCAGGCCAAAGGAGAAAGCCACCTGGCTGACCGGCTCGCCCAGTTTGTCAGACAGCGAACTATTAAACAGGCTCCAGGTATAGACCGAACCGAGAGCAAATTGGGTGATGATGGTGCCGATTAGCGTAAGCCAGCGGGTCGATTGACGGTTTGCAGCGTTCATAGCAGTTGTCCTGATAAATTAACTGCCGCCACAATAGCGAAGGCCCCTCATCCTGTGGGGAAAAAGGCATGAACTGCCACCAGCAGGGAATGAAATGCATTAATGGCGGAACGAATGACATTGCAAAACATTCATTCCGCGAATTTCAGGAAAAAAGTTAGTGTGCGCTATCTCACAGAAATGCGCCATTACTGAGATTTAACAATAACCGCGTCGTTTCAAACGCGTAACAATATCGGTCAAAAGTTGGCGCTGACGCCCATCAAATAGAGCGTATTTTCCCCGGATGGGACATTGTCCGCCTGCGACAGCGTCGCCCATGCCGCAACATGGGATCCCAACCGCATATCGGCGCCCAGGGTGACATCACTCCAGCCGCCCTCTCTGGCGCGGGTCGTCGGCGACCAGGCATCGCTGGTAAGCGACTGGTTATAGCTCACCTGAGCCCAGGGATGCACGCCCCACAGCGACTGATAATCCATGCGCCAGCCGAGCGTGTTGACATACCCCGTCTCGACAGCGCTTCTCGTCACTGGCGCGGTGACGTCACTGCGCAGGCTGGCCACCGGCCCGGAGGTCATGCCATTTGCCAGCAGATAATTCCAGCCAACGCTCTGACCACGGCTGCTGTCCGGTGGCGCCAGCGCCTGGTTTAATGCCAGCCCGCCAGGCGTCTCTGAGGACTTCATCCGCTCAGCGAGAATATCTTCGTAACGTGGTTGGTGATCGCTATCCCATGTATAGCGTTCCGGCGTATTACTTTTTGTATCGATAGCGATATATTCCTGTTGCCAGGCATTCGCTCCAGAGACACACGTCATCCAGACGGATACGCTCGCCGGGAACAAGAAGCCCCGGAGGCCATTGCATTTCTTTATTATCATTAATGCGACTCCAGAAAAGAGCCGAATCGGCAATATTGCTGTGTTTTTTTTGGGGATACGATTTCCCTGTATTAACTATTATCTTTATCTTTCAGCCGTCAAGCCGGGGCGTCCACTTTTTTAGCGCAGAGGGAGAAATAGCTATGCAACGTTGCGGATGGGTGAGTCAGGATCCGTTATATATCGAATATCACGATACCGAATGGGGTGTGGCGCAAAAAGAGGGCCGCCAGCTGTTTGAAATGATCTGCCTGGAGGGCCAGCAGGCCGGTTTGTCATGGATCACGGTGTTAAAAAAACGGCAGAACTACCGTCAGGCTTTTCACCAGTTCGACCCGGTGCGCGTGGCAGCGATGGGGGAAGACGATGTCGAGCAGTTGCTGCAGAATGCCGGCATCATTCGCCATCGGGGAAAAATCCAGGCCATTATCGGCAACGCCCGCGCCTATCTGGCGATGGAAGAAAATGGCGAGTCGTTCACTGATTTTGTCTGGTCCTTCGTCAACAATGAGCCGCAGGTGACCTGCGCCGCGACGCTGGCGGAGATCCCCACCACGACGCCGGCCTCCGATGCGCTGTCGAAGGCATTGAAAAAACGCGGCTTTAAATTTGTCGGCTCGACAATCTGTTATTCCTTTATGCAGGCCTGTGGGCTGGTCAACGACCATATCACCGGCTGCTTCTGTCACCCTGGAGGTCAGGATGATCCGCAAGTGGGACACTAAAGATACCGCGCCGCTGCTGGCCCTGTGGCTGGACAGAACGATTCATGCCCATCCTTTTATCAGCGAAAGTTACTGGCGCGACAGCGTCGCGGTGGTACGGGATGTCTATCTTCCCGCCGCCAGCACCTGGGTCTGGGAACGCGATGGGGAATTAAAAGGCTTTGTTAGCGTGCTGGACTCCCGCTTCGTCGGCGCGCTGTTTGTCGCGCCGGACGCCATCCGCCAGGGCATTGGCCGGGCGCTGCTGGATGAAGTCAAACAGCACTACGCCTGGCTGAGTCTCGAGGTTTACCAGAAGAACGAATCGGCGGTCAGTTTCTACCATGCGCAGGGCTTCCGGATTGAAGACTGCGCATGGCAGGACGACACTCAGCACCCGACGTGGATTATGCGTTGGCCGGCGGATCAAATGCTGTAAGCGGCAGCGTCGGGCCGGTATATTTCTCCAGCCACGCCAGGGCGGTGTTCCCGGCACAGCCGTTGCCCAGCCGGGACGTCGGGATATCTTTGGTTAAGACATTCACCGCCCCGTTTTTGCAGATGCCCACCCGCGGATCCAGGTCGGGCCATGCCCCTTCATGCAGGCAAATCACCCCCGGGCGGATCCCCTCCGTCACCACCGCGCCGGCCAGCACCTGACCGCGGGCGTTCCACACCCGCACCAGATCGCCATCGGCAATCCCCCGGGCCCGGGCATCCTGCGGATGAATAGTCACCGGTTCGCGTCCGGCGACAGCATAGCGTTCGCGCAGCGTGGTGTGGTTCAGTTGACTGTGCAGACGGTGGGCCGGATGGGCCGACAGCAGCTGCAGCTGCCCCGCCTCAGCGTTGCCATGCCACTCGTCGGGCTCCAGCCACATCGGGTGCGGCGGGCAATCGGCGTAGCCAAAGGCGGCGATGGTCGGCGAGTGGATCTCAATTTTACCGCTCGCCGTTTTCAGCGGATTAGCCTGCGGATCGGCGCGGAAGGCGGCGAAGCGCGCAAAACGGGCATTCTCCGGCTCCTCTGGCATCTCAATCAGCTGGTTAGCCTGCCAGAATTCGGCAAACGGCGGCAGCGTCACCTGCTGGTGAGCCCCGCGCTGGGCGGCGATCTGATAGAAGGTCTCCAGCCACTGCAAATCACTCTTCCCTTCGGTGAAGCGCTCGCGGCCGCCCACCTCCCAGCGTTCGCTGAGGTCGGCAAAGACCGCGAAATCGTCGCGCGCTTCATCTCGCGGGGCGACCACCTGCTTCATCGGCACCAGATGCTGATTGCTGTAATCTCCAGTCATGGTCAGATCGTTGCGCTCAAACGAGGTGGTCGCCGGCAGGACGATATCGGCATGGCGCGCGGCGGCGGTCCAGAAGCATTCGGAGATGACGATCAGCTCCGGCTTCTGCCAGGCCTGAATCAGGCGGTTGGTGTCCTGATGATGAGTAAAGTTGGCCCCGCCGGCCCACCAGATAAAGCGAATATCGGGGAAGCGACGCGCCATGCCGTTGTGCTGATACTCTGCCCCCGGATTCTCCAGCGCCTCGACGATCCGCGCGACCGGGATCTTCTCCACCGCGTCCACGCCCCCGGCGACGCTTCCCTGCATCGAGCCCAGTACCGCCGCGCGGCGCGTCGGGTTGCCGCCGTTGGCGAAATGATAGGAAAGACCAAACCCGCCTCCCGGGGTGCCAATCTGCCCCAGCATGGCGGCCAAGGTGACCAGCATCCAGTGCTTCTGCTCGCCATACTGCTGGCGCTGCATGCCCCAGCCAGACATCAGCATGGTGGTATTTTCATGGAAAATTTTCGCCAGTTCACGGATCTTATCCGCTTTCACGCCGCAGATCGCCGCCGCCCAGTCAGCGGTTTTCGCTACGCCGTCGCTTTCGCCGGTCAGATAGCGGGCAAAAATATCGTAGCCGCTGGTGCAGCGGGTAAGAAACGCATCATCCTGCCAGCTATTCTCCACCAGCGTATGGGCGATCCCCAGCATCAGCGCGACATCGGTGCCCATATGCGGGGCGATCCATTCCATCGAATCGCCAAAGAAATCGACGGTTTCCGATCGCATCGGATCGATGCAGATCAGGCGCTTACCGCTCTGGCGCAGCCGGTCGAACCACGGGATCCCCTGCTCGTCGGAGGCGTTCCAGGCAATTTTCAGGGTGTTCAGCGGGTTGGCGCTCCACAGCACCACCACTTCGCTGTGCTCGAGCACCAGCGGCCAGCTGGTCTGCTGCTGATATACCTCATTCCCGCCCACGACGTAAGGCATGATCGCCTGCGCCGCGCCAGTGGAGTAATCGCCAAGATGGCCGGTATAGCCGCCCGCCAGGCTCATGTAGCGCTGCAGCAGGGTGGCCGCCTTATGCAGGACGCCGTTAGAGCGCCAGCCGTAGGAGCCGGCGAAAATCGACTGCGGACCGTAGCTTTCGCGGATCCGCCGATGCTGGGCGTCAATTAAATCCAGCGCCTGATCCCAGCTCACCCGCACGAATTCATCCTGACCGCGGACCCCCTGGGGCTTGTCCGGTGAAGCAAGGAAGCCTTTGCGCACCATCGGATAGCGCACGCGGGTTTTGCTGTGGACCTGATCGCGCACCGCCGTTTGCAGCGAGTTGGCAAACGGTGTCGCCAGCGCGCCGCGGGAAGAGAGGACGTTTTCACCGTCCGTTTCCACCAGCATCGGTCCCCAGTGGGCGGCGGTTAAGATGGTTTTGGTTGCAGATGAGGTTGGCAAGGGCGGCTCCTGGTCAGCGAATGCAGGTGTCATGACGGCGTGATGGGCAACCGTTCAATGTTATTTACAAAATGAGATGGTATCCGGGGAATTTTCTACGTAATCACGCGTCATAATCAACCGTCACGTTCGCTGTGACAAAGAATAAAAAGGATTAAGGACATTAAATGAAAAAACGCGTACTTATGATTGCGGCGCTGGTCAGCGGCACTCTGGCCATTTCTGGCTGCACCACCAACCCCTATACCGGTGAACGTGAAGCAGGTAAATCCGGTATTGGCGCAGGTATTGGCTCCTTAGTGGGCGCTGGCGTCGGCGCGCTCTCCTCTTCCAAACATGACCGCGGCAAAGGCGCGCTGATTGGCGCAGCGGCCGGCGCGGCGCTCGGCGGCGGCATTGGTTACTACATGGACGTGCAGGAAGCGAAGCTGCGCGACAAAATGCAGGGAACCGGGGTCAGCGTGACGCGAAATGGCGACAATATCGTGCTGAACATGCCGAATAACGTCACCTTCGACAGCAATAGCGCCAACCTGAAGCCGGCCGGCGCCAACACCCTGACCGGCGTGGCCATGGTGCTGAAAGAGTACGAGAAAACCGCTGTTAACGTCGTCGGCTACACCGACAGCACCGGCAGCAAGGATCTGAATATGCGTCTGTCGCAACAGCGTGCAGACAGCGTCGCCAGCGCGCTGATCACTCAGGGCGTGGCGGCCAATCGCATTCGCACCACCGGCATGGGGCCGGCGAATCCTATCGCCAGCAACAGCACGGCGGAAGGCAAAGCGCAGAACCGTCGCGTGGAAATTACCCTCAGCCCGCTACAGTAAGCGCATCCTCATGACGCCCGGCAGCCGCTCTGCCGGGCAAAATGCTTGATATCGCTATTTTTCGCGCTAAGGTGTTGGCAGATTTTCAGCAAAGGAAGCCACCATGGCGAAAGCGGCGCGTGCAACTATCAGCGATGTGGCGAAAGCCGCAAAGACCGGCAAAACCAGCATTTCACGTTATCTTAACGGCGAGAAGCATCTGCTTTCCGACGATCTGTTATCACGTATTGAAAAAGCCATTGCCGAACTCGACTACCGCCCCAGCCTGATGGCCCGCGGCCTCAAACACGGCCGAACCCGCCTTATTGGCCTGATCATCGCCGATATCACCAACCCCTACTCGGTCAATGTCATGAGCGGCATTGAAGCGGCCTGCCGGGAAAAAGGCTTCACCCTGCTGGTGTGTAATACCAATAACGAGCTGGATCAGGAACTGCACTACCTGGACCTGCTGCGCAGCTACCAGGTGGAAGGCATCGTGGTCAACGCAGTCGGTATGCGGGAGGATGGCCTGAACCGCCTGCAGCAGTCGGCCCTGCCGATGGTGCTGATTGACCGTAAAATCCCCGACTTCGCCTGCGATGTGGTCGGGCTTGATAACGCCCAGGCCGCCACCACCGCCACCGAACACCTGGTGGAGAAAGGGTTTGAGGCCATCCTGTTTCTCAGCGAACCGCTGGGCTCGGTGAATACCCGCCGCGAGCGTCTGAGCGCTTTTCGCGCTACCCTCACTCGTCACCACGGCGTGGTGGCTGAAAACGCCGAAGTGCAGCTCAACGACGGCGCGATGATGGACAACGTCCTGCGCCAGTTCCATGCTCGCCACCGCGGGATGCGCAAAGCGGTCATCTCCGCCAACGGCGCCCTGACGCTGCAGGTGGCCCGCGCTCTGAAGCGCGTCGGCCTGATCTGGGGGAGCGATATCGGCCTGCTGGGCTTCGACGAACTGGAGTGGGCGGAGCTGGCTGGCGTCGGTATTACCACCCTCAAACAGCCGACGTGGCAGATCGGCTACGCCGCGGTCGAACAGGTGATTCGGCGCATTGCCGGCACTAACGACCCCATCCGCGAGCGGGTCTTCTCCGGCGAGCTTATCGTCCGCGGATCAACCTCCCGTTAACGATCCTTCGTGATGCCGATCATAAATTAAACATCTCGCCCTTTCTTATGGAACCGATACCATCTAGCGTATTAAGGAGATTAAGCAACAAACGCCGGGAGTAAGAGCGCGATGGCCAGAAAAATTATTGTCGTTACCGCTGCGTATGGTAATGACCATGTTAAATCCTTAGGCGGCCAGGCCGCTGTCCTGCCGTTCATCGCCGACGCCGGTGCGGACGGTGTCGAAATCCGCCGCGAGCTGTGCAGCGCGGAAGAGCTCAACGCTCTGCCGTCGCTGGCGGCCACCATTGAGCGCCACGGCCTGCTGGCCTGCTACTCCGCGCCGCAGGCGCTGTTCGCCGATAACGGCGAGCTCAACCCGGAACTCCCGGCGCTGCTCGCGGAAGCGCAAACCCTTAACGCCCTGTGGCTAAAGCTCTCCCTTGGCCATTTCCTTCACAATCAGCAGTTGGATGAGCTGCGCGAGATCCTCCGCGATAGCGGCATGGCGTTGGTGGTAGAGAATGACCAGACCGACTGCGGCCAGCTGGCGCCGATGCAGCGCTTCAAAGCCGCCTGCCGGGTCCATCAGTTGCCGGTCACCTTAACGTTTGATATGGGCAACTGGCTGTGGGTCGGCGACTCGCCGGAAGAGGCGGCACGCCACCTTGCGCCGGCGGTCAGCTATATTCATGTGAAAGCGGCGGAGCCTCATCATGAGAAATTCCGCGCGGTACCGCCGGATCAGGCCGCCGATCGCTGGCTGGCCCTGCTCGATAATCTTCCTGCCGACGCGCCGCGTGGAATCGAGTTCCCGCTGACTGGCCATGACCTGACGGCCGTGACCCGCCGCTACGTCAACCTGTTACGCGAGGATTAAGCCGTGGAAAATTTAGATGTCATCACCATCGGCGAAGCCATGGCCATGTTTGTCGCCACCGAAACCGGCGATCTGGCCGAGGTGGAGCATTTCATGAAGCGTGTCGCCGGCGCCGAACTGAACGTTGCCACCGGCCTGGCGCGCCTGGGTCTGAAGGTCGGCTGGGTCAGCCGCGTCGGCAACGACAGCTTTGGCCGCTTCGTACTGCAATCGCTGGCGAAAGAGGGGATCGATAGCCACGCTGTCGCCATCGACAACCGCTTCGCTACCGGTTTCCAGATGAAATCGAAAGTCGAAAATGGAACCGATCCCATTGTGGAGTATTTCCGCAAAGGCTCTGCCGCCAGCCATCTGTCGCCGGACGATTTTCGCGCCGACTACTTCACCAGCGCCCGCCATCTGCACCTGAGCGGCGTGGCCGCCGCGCTCTCTGAAAGCTCATATGCGCTGCTGGAGCATGCGGCGAAGGTGATGAAAGCCGAGGGAAAAACCCTCTCTTTCGACCCTAATCTGCGCCCGGTGCTGTGGAAAAGCGAAGCCGAGATGGTGGAGAAACTCAACCGTCTCGCCTTCCAGGCTGACTGGGTTTTGCCAGGCTTAAAAGAGGGCGTGATTCTCACCGGCCAGCAGACCCCGGAAGGGATCGCCGATTTTTATCTCTCCCGCGGCGTCAAGGCGGTAGTCATTAAAACCGGCTGCGACGGCGCCTGGTTCAAGAGCGCCAGCGGCGAACAGGGAACGGTTGATGCCATTAAAGTCGAAAACGTCGTCGATACCGTCGGCGCCGGCGACGGCTTTGCCGTCGGGGTGATTAGCGCCCTGCTGGAAGGCAAAACCCTGCTTCAGGCGGTGAACCGTGGCAATAAAATCGGTTCGCTGGCGATTCAGGTCCAGGGCGACAGCGAGGGGCTCCCCACCCGCGATGCGCTGGGCGAATAACATTTATACGCAACAATAACAGCCGTCCTGTACCCTACCTGCAGCGCGGCACAGCAGCGTCCGTTTCGACGGACGGATGTCACCTCATTGACAGAGGCAAGCCTATGAATAGCTCAACAAATGCAACGAAACGCTGGTGGTACATCATGCCTATCGTGTTTATCACGTATAGCCTGGCGTACCTCGACCGTGCCAACTTCAGCTTCGCCTCCGCGGCAGGCATTACCGAAGACCTGGGCATCACCAAGGGGATCTCCTCCCTGCTGGGGGCCCTGTTCTTCCTCGGCTACTTCTTCTTCCAGATCCCCGGCGCTATCTATGCGGAGCGCCGCAGCGTTCGCAAACTGATCTTTATCTGCCTGATCCTCTGGGGCGGCTGCGCCTCGCTGACCGGTGTTGTGCATAATATCCCGGCGCTGGCGGCCATTCGCTTTATCCTCGGCGTCGTCGAAGCGGCGGTGATGCCGGCGATGCTGATCTATATCAGCAACTGGTTCACCAAATCAGAGCGCTCTCGCGCCAACACCTTCCTGATCCTCGGTAACCCGGTGACGGTCCTGTGGATGTCGGTGGTCTCCGGCTACCTGATCCAGGCCTTCGGCTGGCGGGAAATGTTCATCATCGAAGGGGTGCCGGCAGTGATCTGGGCCTTCTGCTGGTGGGTGCTGGTAAAAGACAAACCGTCGCAGGTTAACTGGCTGGCGGAGAATGAAAAAGCCGCGCTGCAGGAACAACTGGATCGTGAACAGCAGGGCATCAAAGCGGTGCGTAACTATGGCGAAGCCTTCCGCTCCCGCAACGTGATCCTGCTCTGCGCGCAGTACTTTGCCTGGAGTATCGGCGTGTACGGTTTTGTACTGTGGCTGCCGTCGATTATCCGCAGCGGCGGTGAAAATATGGGGATGGTGGAAGTGGGCTGGCTCTCTTCGGTTCCGTACCTGGCGGCCACTATCGCCATGATCGTGGTCTCCTGGGCCTCCGATAAAATGCAGAACCGTAAGCTGTTCGTCTGGCCGCTGCTGCTGATTGGCGGACTGGCCTTCATCGGCTCCTGGGCGGTCGGCGCCAACCACTTCTGGGTGTCTTATACCCTGCTGGTGGTGGCCGGTGCGGCAATGTATGCGCCTTACGGCCCCTTCTTCGCCATTATTCCGGAAATGCTGCCGCGTAACGTCGCCGGAGGCGCCATGGCGCTGATCAACAGTATGGGCGCTCTGGGCTCCTTCTGCGGCTCGTGGTTTGTCGGCTACCTGAACGGTGCCACCGGCAGCCCCGCAGCCTCCTATATTTTTATGGGGGTGGCGCTTTTCGCCTCAGTATTGCTGACTTTGATTGTTAAGCCTGCTAATAATCAAAGCATTCCGCTTGGCGCTCACCACGCCTGAACTATTTCTACTACGGAGATTCGCATGAAGCCGTCTGTCATTCTCTATAAAACGCTTCCCGACGACCTGCTACAGCGCCTGGAGGAGCACTTTTCCGTCACTCAGGTAAAAAACCTGCGGCCGGAGACCGTTTCGCAGCATGCAGAGGCCTTCGCCCAGGCTGAAGGCCTCCTGGGCTCCAGCGAAAAGGTTGACGCCGCGCTGCTGGAGAAGATGCCGAAGCTGCGTGCGACCTCTACCGTTTCCGTTGGCTATGACAACTTTGACGTCGAGGCGCTGAACGCTCGCCGGGTGCTGCTGATGCATACCCCGACCGTACTGACCGAGACCGTCGCCGATACGGTCATGGCGCTGGTGCTGAGCACCGCGCGCCGGGTAGTGGAAGTGGCGGAGCGCGTCAAAGCGGGCGAGTGGACGAAGAGCATTGGCCCGGACTGGTTCGGCTGCGACGTGCACCATAAAACCTTAGGTATCGTCGGCATGGGCCGCATCGGTATGGCGCTGGCGCAGCGCGCCCACTTCGGGTTCGGCATGCCGATCCTGTATAACGCGCGCCGCCAGCATCCGCAGGCGGAAGAGCGCTTCAACGCCCGCTATTGCGATCTCGATACCCTGCTGCAGGAAGCCGATTTCGTCTGCTTGATCCTGCCCCTGAGCGAAGAGACCCACCATCTGTTCGGTCAGGCGCAGTTTGCCAAAATGAAATCTTCCGCCATCTTCATTAACGCCGGACGTGGCCCGGTGGTGGACGAGCAGGCGCTGATCGCTGCTCTGCAGGCGGGTGAAATTCATGCTGCCGGCCTTGATGTCTTCGAACACGAACCGCTGGCAAAAGACTCGCCGCTGTTAACCCTACCAAACGTTGTCGCGCTGCCGCATATCGGCTCTGCCACCCATGAGACGCGCTACAACATGGCGGCCTGCGCGGTGGACAACCTGATCGATGCCCTGAACGGTAATGTAGAGAAAAACTGCGTTAATCCGCAGGTCAAATAAGCCATAAAAAAACCCGGGTAGCGGCGGCAATCGCCCTCCCCGGGTTCTTTTTGCATCTTATCCATCATCCTGCTCGTTCGCCGCAGCCAACGTCAGCCAGATGAGACATTAACGGGTGGCGTTCACCGCTGCCGTCCATGCCTGATTAAACGCCTGATGCTGCGCCGCCAGCGGCCCAATCAGCGCATTGTACTGGCTGGCCTGCTGCGAGGTGGGGAACTGAATGCCGTTGGCCACAAAGCTCACCTGGGTCCCCTGCTGAGCGACAAAATCCCCCACCTGAACCAGCTGCTGGGTAAAGATTTGCGCGGCCGGGATCAGCGGCTGCAGCGCGTCAGCTGGCGCGGTCACGACCTTGGCGTAAACCTGATCGAAGACCGGCTTAAGATCGTCAGCCTGCTTCAGAGCGCTATGCGCGGCATCGGCCTGCATTTTCGCATTCTGCAGCTGCTGGCTGAGCACGCCCAGCGCGCCGTTCGCCTGACGCAGCGGCTCACGCTGGGTCATATAGTCCTGCGGGACGCGGATAGCATTGACGCTGTCCACCACCGGGCGCAGACCAGCGTCCATCGCCTGGCTCACCTGCTGCGAGTAACCGTAGATCACCGCGTAGTCAGAGACAAAAGGCCCAAACTGTTTTTTCTGATCGGCGGTCAGCGTCGGCAGACGTTCACCGCTACGCATCGCCGTATTCTGCAGGAAGTCGATAAACGCTTTGCGCTGATCGCCTTCTTTATCAAAACACCCACTCAGGCTAACCACCATCAATAAGGCCGCCATAGCCGCAAACCAGCGAGAGCAGGACTTTCCTGTCGCCATTTTTTTACTCCTTTCAGCCAAAAAAAGCGCACAACGACACACACGTGCCAGACGCTGACAAGGATAGTCCAGCTCGGCCTCGCAGGATACCCTTTACTGCTAATCTTACGCAGGAAAAACGCCATTTCGCACGCCATCGTCGCGGTGTAGAACGTCTGTTATACACATCACAAATATAGTCATCACATTCTGCGAGCGAAGTTTATATAACCATCTGATTTTTATGGCACTAAAAAAGTTTCCGTACGACGTGGCGTCCTAAAACGGACGATAATCGCACGCTTTGGCGCGCGCCTGCATTGCCTGCCCCCCACTTCAATGATTTGATGAATGAGCGATTAACGGCGATACGTTCGATTATCGCACAAATCAAACTCAATGACGCGAGGACGACGATAAAAACAGACCTCTGTCCCTCGCTCAGTCTGCCAGGAAAGCCGTATGACTAAGACAACCATCGACATTCAGGCCTTTATCAACGAGCACCCCTTCACCCGCTACCAGTGGATGATCCTTGCGCTCTGCTTTATCACCGTCGCGATGGACGGATTCGACACCGCGATCATCGGATTTATCGCCTCCGACCTGGTACAGGAATGGGGCGTGGAAAAATCGGCGCTCGGCCCGGTGATGAGCGCCGCGCTGGTGGGCCTGGCGGTCGGCGCCTTAACCGCGGGGCCGCTGGCTGACCGCATCGGCCGCAAAAAAGTGCTGATTATGTCGATCGTGGTGTTCGGCGGATTCAGCCTGCTTACCGCCTTCGCCACCAGCCTTAATCAGCTGACGCTGCTGCGTTTCCTGACCGGTCTCGGGCTCGGCGCGGCGATGCCGAATGCGGCCACCCTGATGAGCGAATATGCGCCGGAGCGCCGTCGGGCGCTGCTGGTGAACCTGATGTTCGTCGGCTTTCCGATGGGATCATCGCTGGGTGGCTTTTTATCCGCCTGGATGATCCCGCACTATGGCTGGCAGAGTGTGCTGGTGCTGGGCGGCGTGATGCCCCTCCTGCTGGCCGTAGCGTTAATTTTTCTGCTGCCGGAGTCTGCCCGCTATCTGGTGGTGAAGCAGCAGCCGGCGCAGCGCATTGCCGCCATCCTGAAACGCATCGCGCCGCTGCCGGAGGCGGTGGAATTTGAGCTGCGCGAAGCAGGCCAGGTGAAAGAGAAATCGGCCATCGGCGTCATTTTCTCCCCACGCTACGCGGTGGGTACCGTGATGTTGTGCCTGACCTACTTTATGGGCCTGCTGATTTTCTACCTCCTGACCAGCTGGCTGCCGCTGCTGATCCGCGAAACCGGCGCCTCGATGAGTCAGGCCTCCATCATCACCGCCCTGTTCCCGCTGGGCGGCGGGATTGGCGTACTGATCCTTGGCGCCCTGATGGACAAGATCAATCCCAACAAGGTGGTGGCCGTCGGCTGGTTGCTGACCGGCGTTTGCGTCTGCCTGGTGGGTTTCTCCACCAGCAGCCTGGTGCTGATGGGGGTGATGGTGTTTATCGCCGGTAGTATTATGAATGGCGCGCAGTCGTCGATGCCCGCGCTGGCGGCAGGCTTCTACCCGACGCAGGGGCGCGCCACCGGCGTCGCCTGGATGCTGGGTATCGGCCGCTTCGGCGGGATCCTCGGCGCGTTCAGCGGCGCCTTCCTGATGCAGGCGCAGCTCTCCTTTGAAACCATCTTCACTCTGCTGGCCATCCCGGCGTTCCTGTCAGCCCTCGCGCTGCTGATCAAATACCGGGTCAGTAAATCCGCGCCGGCGACGAAAGACGACGCGAGAGGTCTGCAGAAAGCCTGATTGTTAAGCCGGCGGCCCGCGCCGGCTTTGCCGCTTTTTTCTTATCCGTTTACAAAAATTTTCGAAGCCATCTCATCGCGTTAGTAATCATTCTCTTAGGCTCCACTGCCGTTTGGCTGCCGGGGACGATTCGATAGCCTGTTGGCAAATAATCACGGACGTTACCATCCGCTGCACGATTTTCTGACTATTCTTAAAGAGCTTTATAAAAAATCTCTTCCGCTGTGTGATAAAAGGAGTTCTCAATGGAATATAAAGATCCCGTGTTTGAACTGCTGAGCAGCCTGGAACACATCGTATTTAAGGATGATAATCAGAAACTTACCTCAAACCGTAAGTCCACTGTGTTTAGTGAATTTGAGCAGCTGCGTAAAGGCACTGGACTTAAGATTGACGACTTTGCCAACGTCATGGGCGTGAGCGTCGCCATGGTAAGAGAGTGGGAGTCGAGACGGGTTAGACCGTCTCCCACCGAGCTGAAATTGATGCGCCTGATTCAGGCCAATCCACAGCTTTCACGACAGTTACTCGATTAATCCAGCGCGCAGCGGCATGGGTCAGTAAGGGGGCTTTTGCCGCTGCACCGTAAAAAAAAGTTTGCTATCAGGTGCTGAACGTGCGTTAATGCTCGCAGGTTTGATGTACAGACCACAGAGCAGTCGAATAGAGCAGTCCTTCTAAGGTTATCCAAAGATACCCCCGTAGTGAACTTTCCCTTTATCGCTTTAAATCTGTAGTCCAGACCGCTACGCCGCAAGGCTCACTTATTTTTTTAAAGGTAATTCACTATGTCCGGTAAAATGACTGGTATCGTAAAATGGTTCAACGCTGACAAAGGCTTCGGCTTCATCACTCCTGACGATGGCTCTAAAGACGTGTTCGTACACTTCTCTGCTATCCAGAACGATGGCTACAAATCCCTGGACGAAGGTCAGAAAGTTTCCTTCACCATCGAAAGCGGCGCTAAAGGCCCGGCAGCTGGCAACGTAACTTCTCTGTAAGTTCAAGCCGCTAAGAATCGAGAATCCCTGCCTGATGGCGGGGATTTTTTTTATCTGTCGCCAACAGCCGCCAGCATACGATGGCGGCTGTTGGGCATTCAGAGCAGGGAAAAGTGCCAGCCCGTCTCCCGCCACGCCAGGCTATGGGCCAGCTTCAGACCGTGTAAAAAAGCCTCATCATGTGACACCACCAGCATCGCGCCTGGAAACGCCGCCAGCGCGCTTTCAATAGCCTGTGTCGATGCTAAATCGAGATGGTTGGTCGGCTCATCCAGCAAAAGCAGCTGAGCGGGATCGCGTCGCCAGAGCACGCACGCCAGGGCCGCTTTCAGACGCTCGCCGCCGCTGAGCGTCGCCAGCGGCAGAGTGACCTTATCCGCGCCAAGCTGGAGCTGCGCCAGACGGGTGCGCAGAAGGCCCTCATCCAGCGGGGTATCGTCCAGGCTCAGGTGCGCCATGACCGATAACGACAGATCCAGCTGCGTCAGATGTTGATCCAGATAAGCCGCGCTCACCGACAGCCGGACATCGCCTGAGACGGCCTGCTCCAGCCCCAGCAGCGTTTTCAGCAAAGTGGTTTTGCCACAGCCGTTCGGTCCCTTTAGCGCAATACGCATCGGACCATCCATACGCCAGTCCAGCGGCGCAGCGGGTGAATGGGCGAGCTGCAATGCTTCCACCACCAGAACCTGCTTGCCGGCGGCCACTTCGCTACCCGGCAGGGTGAACATCACCGGATTGTCGTCTTCTACCCGCTCCCGTGCCTGCTGCACGGCGGCATTCAGACTGCTGTTCTGTTCACGATGCTGACGGCGCAGCGTTCCCGGGCGCTCTTTTGCCGCACCTTTGTACTTCACACGTTCAAACGAGGCGATATTTAGCGTATCAACGGTCCGCAGCGTCTGAGCCGAGCGCCGCTGGGCGGCGTCATGCTCCTTTTGCATTCGCGCGCGGGTGCGCCGTCGCTCGGTCACAGCATGCTCCAGCGCCGCGCGCGCAGCCTGCTGCTCCGCCATACGCTGGCGCTGATATTCATCATAGTTGCCGCCGTAGCTGTGCAGCGCCGTCGGCGTCAGCTCAATAATCCTCGGCATCCGCGTCAGTAACTCGCGGTCGTGGCTGGCGATCAGAGCCCCACCCTGCCAGCTTTCCAGTTGGTGATAGAGCCACTCCCGCCCCTGGCGGTCCAGATGGTTGGTGGGCTCATCCAGCAGCAGATAATCGGCGCCGGAGACAAAGGCGCCGCACAGCAGAGCCTTCATCCGCTCGCCGCCGCTGAGTGAAAAAGCGGGACGATCGGCAGAGAACGGCGGGAGATCGGCTTCACGGAAAGCTAAACTCAGGCGATCGGGGAGATCCCAGTGGCCATCCAATAGATCGAAATCGGCAGCCAGCACTTGACCCTGTTCAAGGCGAGACAAGGCATCAAATATCGGCGCATAGCCCAGCAGCGTAGCGAGGGTGGTCTCCGGCGTAAGCGTCGGCTGCTGCGCCCCCCAGGCAATAGAAGCCCCGCGCTCGATATAGCCTTCGGCGGGGGAATCCAGACCGGCCAGCAGACGTAGCAGACGCGTCTTACCGACGCCGTTACGGCCGACCAGGCCGCAAAGCGACGATTCCAGCGATAAATTCAGCGGACCAAAAAGCGTATCTCCCGTCGCAAACTGACAGGTGACCTGATGTAAAACAAAAGCGGGGATATGGGCGCAATGAGCCATAAGCACTCCTGAATGAAATCAATACTCCCCTACCCGCAACATCTGCGAGGTAAGGCGTGAAATTCATCAGTCGTGTTTGTTCATTTGTGGGGCGCGCTCCGGTGAGACGAGGAATTCGTCGGGACATAGGATAGCCACACTCCGGTATGCGTTGCAAGCCTGTTTTATTCAACGATCGTGTAAAAATAAAAAGGCCTCCTGATATCAGGAGGCAAATGATTTATTTGGTGAACAATGAAAGGGTGCATTGAGAATGCCTGACACTGCAAGCATGGTGGGGATAGATCCCCACCAGATGCTCTTACTGTTTAATATCACAGGCTAAGAATGCCACCAGCTCAATATTTCCCTGCCTGAGCTGTAATTCACATAGCGAATCACGAACCATCCAGGTCAATAATAAAATAGTGAAGCAAATCACTACTAAGCCAAACAACAGATACTTTTGCGGCATTCCTCGCCTCCAGTGTTGATTTTCAACAAGTAAGAGGCTACTCTTATGGTGTTCATGCATAGGGGAGCCTCACTTTGATTACTATCAGGTGGGGCTTTTCTCTGTCTGTCTCCCGCTGAATACCTGAGACACACAGTCTCAAGCACCCGCCGCCATTCTAGCGTAAATACCTCACGGAATTATGTTTATATATTCCTAAAACATTTCTTATCGATGAATGTAAATAATGAAGATATCAATAGCAGAATTATTAACGGTTCATCTATTTATATTTCACGTATAAAAAAACCTGCCCTGAGGCAGGTCTTTTATTATTACCGATACGCTTACTGCAGCAAAGAAATATCCGCGACCTGCAGGAACAGTTCACGCAGTTTGGACAGCAGCGTCAGACGGTTGATGCGAACATCTTTGTCTTCAGCGTTAACCATCACGTTCTCGAAGAATTCATCCACCGGCTCGCGCAGCGCAGCCAGCTCGATCAACGCATCCTGATAACGGCCTGCGGCGAAATACGGCTGCAGTTTGTCGCGCAGCACCACCAGATTGCCCGCCAGCTTGATTTCCGCCGCTTCTTTCAGCACTGAAGCGTGAACGATGTCGTTCAGCGTCTCGTCGGATTTCGCGAGGATGTTGGAGACACGTTTGTTTGCCGCCGCCAGCGCGGAGGACTCTTCCAGGGTACGGAAGTGCGATACGGCTTTCATGCGCGCATCAAAATCCGCCGGGCGGGTTGGACGACGCGCCAGTACCGCCTGGATCGTGTCGACGCCGTAACCTTCGTCCTGATACCAGGCGCGGAAGCGGCCCAGCATAAAGTCGATCACATCATCAACCACGTTGGCGTTGGTCAGCTTCTCACCGTACAGACGCACCGCTTCTTCGGTCAGCGTTTGCAGATCGAGATTCAGGTTCTTCTCAACGATGATACGCAGCACGCCCAGCGCGGCGCGGCGCAGCGCAAACGGGTCTTTATCGCCTTTCGGATGCTGCCCGATACCAAAGATACCCGCCAGGGTGTCCATCTTATCGGCAATCGCCACCGCGCAGGCAACCGGGTTAGACGGCAGCGCGTCGCCGGCAAAGCGTGGTTGATACTGCTCGTTCAGCGCTACGGCCACGTCTTCCGCTTCGCCGTCATGGCGCGCGTAGTGCATCCCCATCACGCCCTGGGTGTCGGTGAACTCGAAGACCATGTTGGTCATCAGGTCGCACTTGGACAGCAGGCCCGCGCGGGTCGCATGGTTCACATCAGCGCCAATCTGCCCGGCAATCCAGCCCGCCAGCGCCTGGATGCGATCGGTCTTGTCGCGCAGGGTCCCAAGTTGCTGTTGGAACAGCACGGTTTCCAGACGCGGCAGGTTATCTTCCAGACGTTTTTTACGGTCGGTGTTGAAGAAGAATTCAGCATCGGCCAGACGCGGACGAACCACCTTCTCGTTACCGGAGATGATCTGCTGCGGATCTTTGGACTCGATGTTGGCTACGAAGATAAAGTTCGGCAGCAGTTTGCCGGCGTTGTCGTAGACCGGGAAGTACTTCTGGTCGCCCTTCATGGTGTAAACCAGCGCTTCGGACGGCACCGCGAGGAATTTTTCTTCGAACTTCGCCGTCAGCACCACCGGCCATTCCACCAGCGAGGTGACTTCTTCCAGCAGGCTTTCGCTCAGATCGGCTTGACCGCCAATCTTACGCGCCGCTTCTTCCGCATCGGCTTTGATTTTGGCTTTACGCTGTTCGTAATCGGCGATGACTTTACCGCGCTCCAGCAGGATCTGCGGGTACTGGTCGGCATGATCGATAGTGAACTCCGGCTCACCCATAAAGCGATGCCCGCGAATCACGCGATCGGACGGAATACCGAGGATAGTAGCCGGGATCACTTTGTCACCCAGCAGCAAAGTCACCGTGTGAACCGGACGCACGAAGTGGACGTCAGACGCGCCCCAGCGCATCAGTTTCGGGATCGGCAGCTTCGCCAGCGAGCTGGCAATCATGTTCGGCAGCAGCGCTTCAGTGCTTTCGCCCTTTACATGGGCGCGATACAGCAGCCACTCGCCTTTGTCGGTGGTCAGACGTTCGGCCTGATCGACGGTGATACCGCAGCCGCGCGCCCAGCCTTCGGCCGCTTTGCTTGGCTTGCCTTCGGCATCGAACGCCTGGGCAATAGCCGGGCCGCGTTTTTCCACTTCGCGATCGGCTTGCGCCGCCGCCAGGTTGGCTACCTTCAGCGCCAGACGACGCGGGGCGGCAAACCATTCTACTTTACCGTGCGCGAGGCCAGCGTTATCCAGCTCCGCGGTCACGTTCGCAGCAAAAGATTCCGCCAGGCTGCGCAGCGCTTTTGGTGGCAGCTCTTCAGTGCCGATTTCCACCAGAAAAGTATTCTCAGACATGGCCGCCTCTTATTTATTCTTGTTGCACATCGGGAAGCCGAGCGCTTCACGGGAAGCGTAGTACGCTTCCGCCACTGCTTTAGTCAGGGTGCGAATGCGCAGAATATAGCGCTGACGCTCGGTGACGGAGATGGCTTTACGCGCATCCAGCAGGTTAAAGCTGTGAGCCGCTTTCAAAATACGCTCATAGGCCGGCAGCGGCAGCGGGGTCTCCAGCGCCAGCAGCTGCTGGGCCTCTTTCTCATACTGCTCAAAGCAGGAGAACAGGAAGTCGACGTCGGCGTATTCGAAGTTATAGGTGGACTGCTCCACTTCATTCTGGTGGAACACGTCGCCGTAAGTGGTTTTACCCAGTGGGCCATCGCTCCAGACCAGGTCATAAACGCTGTCCACGCCCTGGATGTACATCGCCAGACGCTCCAGACCGTAGGTGATCTCGCCGGTCACCGGCTTACACTCGAGGCCGCCCACCCGCTGGAAGTAGGTGAACTGCGTCACTTCCATGCCGTTGAGCCACACTTCCCAACCCAGACCCCAGGCGCCCAGCGTCGGGTTTTCCCAGTTGTCTTCGACAAAACGAATATCGTGAATGGTCGGGTCCATACCCAGCTCTTTCAGCGATCCGAGGTACAGCTCCTGAATGTTGTCCGGAGAGGGCTTAATCACCACCTGGAACTGATAGTAGTGCTGTAAACGGTTCGGGTTTTCGCCATAGCGGCCATCGGTTGGACGACGGGAAGGCTGCACGTAGGCGGTCGCCATTGGCTCCGGCCCTAACGCGCGCAGGCAGGTCATCGGGTGAGAGGTGCCGGCGCCGACTTCCATGTCCAGTGGTTGAACAATGGTGCAGCCCTGACGAGCCCAGTAATCCTGTAAGGTCAGGATCAGGCCCTGGAAGGTCCTGGTATCAAACTTTTGCATATGATTTCGTGCTGGATACGTGTGGATTTAAAGGAAGGAGTCAGTATACCCGCTGGCTGCGAGATATACAGTACGAAACGGCGTTGTTTCAGGAAAACGGACGAAATTTACGCCAGCCGGGGTCGATTCAGCGCATCGAAAGATGCATAAACTGGCCGTCCGGGTCAAAGGAACAGATGAAACGCTCATTCTTGCCGGTCCGCCCCGAAAGCTCATAGCTCGCCTGGAATTGTTCAAAATGGTTCACGTCAACGAGCTGCGTTTGCGTGTTGTAGCGAATAGCGGCCTGATCCTTGCAAAGCTGGGCCATATTGAGCGTCGTTTGCGGAGTAATGCGTGCGCGCTGCGCTTTTTGCGCCGGGGGAGAAATGGTCTCGCTGCAGCCCGCGAGGAGCAGCACCAGCATAATGGAAACAACACCTTTCACCACGTACTCCTCCACCGCCTTGTTAGCAAGTTGTTATCGTAAAGATTCAGTATTACAGGTATTTTGCGAATATCATAAAACCGCGACAAGTCTGTGACCGAAAACTCAGACTAATCTATTGCGACACCGGGACATAAGGCGGGTCAGACCTTATTTCGCCAGCAGACTTTGAGGGACTGATGCAAGAAAAGATACACTGGATCACCAACCTGCGCGGTATCGCCTGCATGATGGTGGTGATGATCCACAGTACCAGTTGGTATATCACTCATCCGCATGCCATCACCCTTATGGAATGGGACATCGCCAATCTGCTCAATTCCGCCTCCCGCGTCAGCGTGCCGCTGTTTTTTATGATCTCGGGATACCTGTTTTTTGGCGAGCGCAGCGCCCAGCCGCGCCATTTCTGGCGAATTGGTTTGTGCATTGCGTTCTATAGCGCGCTGTCTCTGCTGTATATCGCGCTGTTTACCCATATCAACGTCGAGCTATCGTTAAAGAATTTGCTGCAGAAGCCCGTCTTCTACCACCTGTGGTTTTTCTTTGCTATCGCCGTCATCTACCTGCTCTCGCCGCTGATTCAGGTTAAGTCCGTCAGTGGCAAAATGCTGCTGGTGCTGATGGCGATCCTCGGTATTCTGGCCAACCCCAATATGGTCAGCGTCAAAGCCGCCGGGATTGAGTGGCTGCCAGTCAACCTCTATATCAACGGCGATACCTTTTATTACGTGCTCTACGGCGTGCTGGGCAGAGCCATTGGCACCCTGGACACCAATAAAAAATGGCTGACCCCGTTCTGCGCCGCGCTGTTCATCGCCGCCGTGTGGGTTATCTCCCGCGGCACGCTGCATGAGCTGCGCTGGCGCGGAGACTTTGGCGACACCTGGTATCTCTACTGCGGGCCGGCGGTGTTCGTTTGCGCGGTCGCCCTGCTGACGCTGGCCAAAAACTGGCTTAACGCACGTCCCCTGCCCGGTATCGCCTGCATTGCGCGACATTCACTGGGGATCTACGGTTTCCATGCCCTGATAGTGCATGCGCTGCGCGCCAGCCATCTGGAGCTGTCCCGCTGGCCGCTGCTGGACATTGTGTGGATATTTAGCGCCGCCCTGCTCGGCAGCCTGCTGCTGTCAGGCCTGGTGCAGCGGATTGATAGCCGCCGGCTGGTCAGCTAACGGTCCGCCACCCGGAGGGGCCCGACTTACGACTCAGGCCCCTCTTCCGTCACGCTGAGAGGTTCCCGTAAGCGCGTCGGGTCCCAGGCATCACGCACGTTTTTCTGCACCGCAACAGCGCCAAACAGGCTCAAAAAGTACGCCAGCCCATAGAACCCTTTCTCGCTGAGCAGCAGAGTGGCATTCCACAGTCCGATAACCAGCAGACCTACAGCGATAACGAAGACCACCAGGCAGGTGGTGTAGTACAGCGCGGTGGTCGGAATGGCTTCATACTTATCGCGCACCGTCTTTTGATAAGATGCCGCGGCAAACAGCCCCAGTACCAGGACAGCAAAATAATAGCCTTTCTCATTCAACTGCATATCGGCATTCCACAGCCCCACCAGATAGGTGACGATGCCGCCGATCAGGGCAATCCAGGAGATCAAATGAAACGCCGGAGAATACGTCGCGTGCTTGTTTTCCATCACTTTTTACCTTTTACGCGCCTCGGAGCGGCGCTTATTCCGTTTTTTGCATCGCCCGGGCGACGCGGGTCCGTTCGGGGGTTGCCGATGCGCCATATAAGCAGACAAACCACGCCGCGATATAGACGGCTTTTTCATGCCAGTCTGCCGGCACATACCAGGCGCCAACCAGCAGCAGGCCGACCGATAGCAGCAGCACCAGCCGACATAAGGCAATAAAGCCGTCGTCCTGTTCCTGCCACTGGCTGGCGCGCTGATGGGCGAGGACGGCAAACATCCCCATCACCAGTACGCCGAGAAAATAACCTTTACCGCTAAACAACGGGCAGGTTCGCCAGATACCGAGCAGATAAACCAGCGATCCTGCTGCCATCATCACCCTGGCAATGTTGCGTTTTGTGTTCATCTCACCTCCCTGGTCGACAGGGGCTGATTATGACCGACTCCCCCGGCGATGCCGCAGGTTACGCACCGGAAAGCGGAGATTTCGGAATAAACAAATACGCTTTTTTGGATGGATGTAGCCGGGACATTCAGGGAGGGAATCCGCCCGGCGCTGCCGGACGGACTGAGGCTAAGACATCAGCGGTTTCAGCTGCTGATAAATCTGGCGGAAGGTTTCCCGCTGTGGCGCATAGTGGGCCACACGGCGATCGTCCGGGCGATGCGCTTGTTCAAGCGGCAGCGGCTTCAGCAGCCCGGCGCGGTCTGCCTCGTCGTGCACCGCCAGCTGCGCCAGCCGGGCCGCCCCCAGCGCCGGGCCGACATCGCCCCCGGTACGGTAATCGAGCTGCAGGCCGCTAATATCCGCCAGCATTTGCCGCCAGTAAGCGCTGCGCGCCCCGCCGCCGATAAGCGTGATGCTCTGCGGCTTGATGCCGCAGGCGTGTACCACGTCCATGCCATCCGCCAGCGCATAGCCCACGCCCTCCAGCACCGCCCGCGCCAGCTCTGCCGGCCCATGCTGATGCGTCAGGCCAAAAAAGACGCCCTTGGCCTGCGGGTTGTTGTGCGGCGTGCGTTCGCCCGACAGATAGGGCAGGAACCACACCGGACCGGCGCTTTCATCCGCCGTCTGCGCCGCCGCGATCAGCGCCGGCACGCTGGCCAGGCCGGTTAATTTCGCCGCCCAGTCCAGGCAGGAGGCCGCGCTGAGCATCACCGACATCAGATGCCAGCGGCCCGGCAGCGCATGGCAGAAGCTGTGCACCGCGCTTTCGGGTTTGCTGAGGAACCCTTCGCTGACGGCGAAGTAGACGCCTGAGGTGCCCAGCGACAGCATTGCCTGGCCGGCGTCGGCCATTCCGACCCCGACCGCGCCTGCGGCGTTGTCGCCGCCGCCGCCCACCACCAGCGCCTGCGGCATATTCCACGCCTGCGCCACCTCAGGTCGCAGTTGCCCGGTGACGTCGCTGCCTTCAAACAGCGCCGGCATCGCATCCCGACTGAGATCGCAGGCGGCGAGCATCTCATCGCTCCAGTCACGCCGGGCGACGTCCAGCCACATCGTACCGGCGGCGTCAGACATGTCGCTGGCAAGCTCGCCGGTCATGCGCAGGCGCAGATAGTCCTTCGGCAGCAGCACTTTATCGACCTGGTTGAACACCGCCGCCTCGTGGCGCTGCACCCAGAGTAACTTCGGCGCCGTAAAGCCCGGCATCATCAGGTTGCCGGTGATCTGCCGGGAAGCGCTGACTTTTTCCTCCAGCAGCTGGCACTCTTCGGCGCAGCGGCCGTCATTCCATAAAATGGCCGGACGCAGCACCTGTAACGATTTATCCAGCAACGTGGCGCCGTGCATCTGCCCGGCGATGCCCAGCGCCTTCACGTCGCGCAGGCTATGCTGCGCGCCCAGGGCTTTCATCGCCGTGTCTGTCGCCAGCCACCACTGTTCGGGATCTTGTTCCGACCACAGCGGATGCGGACGCGAGACGGTGAGTTTTTCGGTATGCGATGCCACTACCTCACCCTGCTCATTCAGCAGAATGGCTTTGACGCCCGATGTTCCCAGATCGATGCCGATATACATACTACCTCTCCTTAAACGCGCGCCACGGCTAAGCGTGGCGCGAACAGAGCATCCTGGTTGCGACGCCGGTCATGCCGGGCGCCGCCGCATGATTACTTATCAAACAGATAATGGTTGACCAGGTTTTCCAGTTGTTCCTGCTGGCCGCTGCGATGCTGCGGCGCCAGCTGATGCTGAGTGGCATACCGGGCAATGTCGCTGAGGGTCATCTGCCCGTTAAGGATCTGCTGCCCCAGCTCACCGTTCCAGCCGGCGTAGCGTCTGGCCACGCGTTTATCCAGCTCACCGTCCTCAATCATCCGCGCCGCAACTTTCAGCGACAGCGCCATGGTATCCATCGCGCCAATATGACCATAGAACAGGTCGTATTTGTCGGTGCTCTGCCGGCGCACTTTCGCATCAAAGTTGAGGCCGCCGGTGGTGAAGCCGCCCGCTTTAAGAATTTCATACATCACCAGCGCATTCTCTTCGACGCTGTTCGGGAACTGGTCGGTATCCCAGCCCAGCTGCGGATCGCCGCGGTTGGCGTCGACGGAGCCGAACAGCCCCAGCGCAATGGCCGTCGCAATTTCATGATGGAACGAATGGCCGGCGAGCGTGGCATGGTTAGCTTCAATATTCAGTTTAATCTCTTTTTCCAGACCAAACTGTTTGAGGAAGCCGTAAACGGTAGAGGCATCATAGTCATACTGATGCTTGGTCGGTTCCTGCGGTTTGGGCTCAATCAGCAGCGTGCCTTTAAAGCCAATTTTATGCTTATGCTCCACCACCAGTTGCATGAAGCGGCCAATCTGTTCACGCTCCTGACGCAGGTCGGTATTCAGCAGGGTTTCATAGCCCTCGCGACCGCCCCACAGCACATAGTTTTCGCCTCCCAACTGATGAGTGGCATTCATCGCGGTGACCACCTGGGTGGCCGCCCAGCTAAACACTTCCGGATCCGGGTTGGTGGCCGCGCCAGCGCCGTAGCGCGGGTTGGTAAAGCAGTTTGCGGTCCCCCACAGAAGCTTCACGCCGCTCTGCTGCTGTTTCTCTGCCAGCACCTCGACCATGCGGGCGAAGTTATTGCTGTACTCCTGCAGCGAGGCGCCTTCCGGCGAGACATCGACATCGTGGAAACAGTAGTAAGGCACGTTGAGTTTGTGGAAGAATTCAAACGCCACATCGGCTTTACGTTTGGCCATCTCCAGGGCGTCGCCAGGCTGCTGCCATGGACGGTCGAAGGAGCCCACGCCAAACATATCGGCGCCATTCCAGCAGAAGGTATGCCAGTAACAGGCCGCAAAACGCAGATGATCTTCCATCCGTTTGCCCAGCACCAGTTCATCCGGGTTGTAGTGACGGAAAGCCAGCGGGTTAGTGGATTTCGGGCCTTCGTAACGAACGCGATCGAGTTGATCGAAATAGGTCTGCATAGAGAACTCCATATTCAGAGATGCGGCGAATAACCAATCAGATACCCTAAATAATTCGAGTTGCAGGAAGGCGGCAAGAGCGTGAACCTCCAGGCGCTGGTACCAGCAAGAGGTCGGAGCAACGAATGTCACCAACCCACCTACAACTTGAAGTATGACGGGTTTAAGCCAATATAGAATTTCACTTTCCATCTCCTCAATTACGTTATTTCACACCGCCATTGAGAGAATCCACAAACGTGCGCCAGCTCGCAAAAAATAATATTCTTCCCTCTTCTCCGCGCCTTGTCGGGGAAGTCCAGTGCAATAATAAGTGTGTGCATGAATAAAATACGATCGCCGTCATAATTTGCACATTAAACGAAATTTCATAACGGCAAAATAAGAACCGGTAATTGCCAGCCCTGCTTTCCGCGTTAAGAATCTGTAACGTATCCGCAACCTCATGTATCAAACATTATTTTCCGTTCGTCTTACCTACCCTTACAAAAAAGGTATCATTATTATGAAGATAAAGAACCTTTGCCTTACACTTTGCGCCAGCTCCCTCCTGCTCGCCAGCATGGCGGGGATGGCGAAAGAAGTGAAGATTGGCATGGCCATCGACGATCTGCGTCTGGAGCGCTGGCAGAAAGACCGTGATATTTTCGTCAATAAAGCGGAATCCTTAGGCGCCAAAGTTTTTGTCCAGTCCGCCAACGGTAATGAAGAAACGCAGATGTCGCAAATTGAAAATATGATCAACCGCGGCGTCGATGTGTTAGTCATTATTCCTTATAACGGTCAGGTACTCAGCAACGTGATTAAAGAAGCCAAGCAGGAAGGTATTAAAGTCCTGGCCTATGACCGTATGATTAATAATGCTGATATTGATTTCTATATTTCTTTCGACAATGAAAAAGTCGGTGAAATGCAGGCGCAAAGTCTGGTCGACAAAGTGCCGCAGGGTAATTATTTCCTGATGGGCGGCTCGCCGGTGGATAATAACGCCAAACTGTTCCGCGCCGGGCAGATGAAGGTCCTCAAACCGTATGTGGATGAAGGCAAAATTAAGATTGTCGGCGATCAGTGGGTTGACGGCTGGCTGCCGGAGAACGCGCTGAAAATAATGGAAAACGCGCTGACGGCGAATAATAACAAGATCGATGCCGTGGTCGCCTCCAATGATGCCACCGCCGGCGGCGCCATCCAGGCCTTAACCGCCCAGGGGCTGGCCGGTAAAGTGGCGATCTCCGGTCAGGATGCTGACCTGGCGGGTGTGAAGCGCATTATTTCCGGTACCCAGACGATGACCGTCTATAAACCGATTACCACCCTGGCCACCAACGCCGCCGAAATCGCCGTTGAGCTGGGTAACGATAAGCAGCCGAAGGCCGATACCACGCTGAATAACGGCTTAAAAGACGTCCCTTCGCGCCTGTTAACGCCCATTGAGGTGAATAAAGAGAATATCGACGCCACGGTGATTAAAGACGGTTTCCATAAAAAGAGTGAACTGTAATGGCTGACGCCCCGCTCCGGGGCGTCATTTTCATCCCGCCGGATATCACTTTTGCGGAGTCTTTATGGCCTGGCTACTCGAAATGAAGAACATCACCAAAACCTTCGGCGCCGTTAAAGCCGTGGATAACGTCAGCCTGCGTCTTAACGCGGGTGAGGTGGTCTCGTTATGCGGTGAAAATGGGTCGGGGAAATCGACGCTGATGAAGGTGTTGTGCGGTATCTATCCGCACGGAAGCTATGAGGGCGAGATTATTTTTGCCGGCGAAACGCTGCAGGCAAACCATATTCGCGATACCGAACGCAAAGGCATCGCCATTATTCACCAGGAGCTGGCGCTGGTGAAACATCTCACCGTGCTGGAGAATATTTTCCTCGGCGCCGAGATCTCCCGCCACGGTCTGCTGGATTATGAAACCATGACGCTGCGCTGTCAGAAGCTGTTGGCGCAGGTCAATCTGCCCATTTCGCCCGACACCCGCGTCGGCGACCTCGGCCTTGGCCAGCAGCAGCTGGTGGAGATCGCCAAGGCGCTGAATAAACAGGTTCGTCTGCTGATCCTCGACGAACCGACCGCTTCCTTAACCGAACAAGAGACCGCGACGCTGCTGACGATCATTCGCGATCTGCAAAACCACGGTATCGCCTGCATTTATATTTCTCACAAGCTCAATGAGGTCAAAGCGATCTCCGACACGATCTGCGTGATCCGCGATGGCCAGCACATCGGCACCCGCGACGCCAGCGGCATGAGCGAAGACGATATCATCACCATGATGGTCGGCCGCGAGCTCACCGCGCTCTATCCCAGCGAGCCGCACGCCCACGGCGAGGAGATCCTGCGGGTCGAACATTTAACCGCCTGGCACCCGGTAAACCGCCATATTAAACGCGTCAATGACGTCTCGTTTTCCCTGCGTCGCGGGGAAATCCTCGGCATCGCCGGGTTGGTCGGCGCCGGACGTACCGAGGCGGTACAGTGCCTGTTCGGCGTCTGGCCGGGGCGCTGGCAAGGGGAGATCTTTATTGATGGCCAGCCGGTGAGCATTTCTAACTGCCAGCAGGCCATTGCCCACGGCATCGCCATGGTGCCGGAAGACCGCAAAAAAGACGGCATCGTGCCGGTGATGGCGGTGGGCAAAAACATTACCCTGGCGGCGCTCAACCAGTTCACCGGCGCGATGAGCAGCCTGGACGACGCCGCCGAGCAGCACTGCATTCAGCAGTCCATTCAGCGTTTGAAAATTAAAACCTCCTCGCCGGAACTGGCGATTGGCCGCCTGAGCGGCGGCAACCAGCAAAAGGCGATACTCGCGCGCTGTCTGCTGCTCAATCCGCGCATTCTGATCCTCGACGAACCCACCCGTGGCATCGATATCGGGGCGAAGTATGAAATTTATAAACTGATTAACCAGCTGGTGCAGCAGGGCATCGCGGTCATTGTCATTTCATCAGAACTGCCCGAGGTGCTCGGTCTCAGCGATCGGGTGCTGGTCATGCACGAAGGCAGACTAAAAGCCAATTTGGTTAATCAACATCTGACCCAGGAACAGGTGATGGAAGCCGCGCTGAGGAGCGAACGCCATGTCGAAGAACACGTCGTCTGAAATCAAACTCACCCCAACTGCCCCCGCCGCCTTGCCGGCGCTGAAGGGGCTGAATCTCCAGGTCTTTGTGATGATCGCCGCCATCGTCGTCATTATGCTGTTTTTCACCTGGGTTACCGATGGCGCCTACCTGAGCGCACGCAATATCTCCAACCTGCTGCGCCAGACGGCCATCACCGGCATCCTCGCCGTTGGCATGGTGTTTGTGATTATTTCGGCAGAAATCGACCTGTCCGTCGGCTCGATGATGGGGCTGCTGGGCGGCGCCGCGGCAATCTTTGACGTCTGGCTCGGCTGGCCGCTGCCGCTCACCATCCTGGTGACCCTGGTGATGGGCCTGCTGCTCGGGGCGTGGAACGGATGGTGGGTGGCCTATCGCAAGGTTCCCTCGTTTATCGTCACCCTCGCCGGGATGCTGGCGTTTCGCGGCATTCTGATCGGCATCACCAACGGGACCACCGTCTCGCCCACCAGCCCGGCGATGGCGCAGATCGGCCAAAGCTATCTGCCAGACGGTATTGGGTTTGGCATCGGCGTTGTCGGCATGGCGGCGTTTATCGTCTGGCAGTGGAGCGGGCGGATGCGCCGTCAGGCGTTAGGTCTGGCGACCTCGTCCTCCACCGCCGCCGTCGGCCGTCAGGCCATTACCGCGGTGATTGTGCTGGGCGCAATCTGGCTGCTCAATGACTATCGCGGCGTGCCCACCCCGGTGCTGATCCTCGCTGCCCTGCTGCTGGCAGGCCTGTTTATGGCCACCCGCACCGCCTTTGGTCGTCGCATCTATGCCATCGGCGGCAACCTGGAGGCGGCCCGCCTCTCAGGGATCAACGTCGAGCGAACCAAGCTGGCGGTGTTTGCCATTAACGGCCTGATGGTCGCCATTGCCGGGCTGATCCTCAGCTCGCGCCTCGGCGCCGGGTCGCCCTCGGCGGGCAATATCGCCGAACTGGACGCCATCGCCGCCTGCGTCATCGGCGGCACCAGCCTGGCGGGCGGCATCGGCAGCGTCGCCGGAGCGGTAATGGGGGCGTTTATTATGTCAGCCCTGGATAACGGCATGAGCATGATGGACGTCGCCACCTTCTGGCAATATATCGTTAAAGGCGCCATTTTGCTGCTGGCGGTGTGGATGGACTCCGCCACCAAGCGGCGCGCGTGAGGAGAGACTCTCTGAAGAATGTCTGAATTCTTTGCGCTACCGCCAAACTTCGCCACAAGGCGCTTGAAATATCTCGGGCATTAGCCGGTAGTGTATACCCAACATCATTCGGGTTGCAGACGACGCCCCCGGGCCGCGTGCCGGCGTACGTGGCCCGGGTGAGTGAGGAAGCCAGGCCATCGGCAACATCAAGAATGAAGGGGTATGACCGGGGTTAGAGCAGGAACATTATCTATGTTTGAAAAGCGTCACCGTATTACGCTGTTATTCAATGCCAACAAAGCTTATGACCGCCAGGTGGTTGAGGGCGTCGGCGAGTATCTGCAAGCCTCCCAGCTGGAGTGGGATATCTTTATTGAAGAGGATTTTCGGGCACGAATCGAAAACATCAAAGAGTGGTTGGGCGATGGCGTTATCGCCGACTATGACGATCCCGAAATTGAAAAGCTGCTGGCCGATGTCCACGTGCCCATCGTCGGCGTCGGCGGCTCTTATCATCAGCCAGAGCAGTACCCGCCGGTCCACTATATTGCCACGGACAACGCCGCGCTGGTGGAAAGCGCCTTTCTTCATTTGAAGGAAAAAGGGGTGCACCGCTTCGCGTTTTACGGACTCCCCACCTCCAGCGGTAAACGCTGGGCGGTAGAGCGCGAGTATGCCTTCTGCCAGCTGGTCGCGAAGGAGAAGTATCGCGGCGTGGTCTACCAGGGGCTGGAGACGGCGCCGGAAAACTGGCAGCACGCGCAAAACCGGCTCGCCGACTGGCTGCAAACCCTGCCGCCGCAAACCGGCATCATCGCCGTCACCGACGCCCGCGCCCGCCACGTCCTGCAGGCCTGCGAGCTGCTGCATATCCCGGTGCCGGAGAAACTGTGCGTTATTGGCATCGATAACGAGGAGCTGACCCGCTATCTCTCTCGCGTCGCCCTCTCCTCCGTCGCCCAGGGCACCCGCCAGATGGGTTATCAGGCGGCAAAATTACTCCACCGGCTGCTGAATAACGAGGTGCTCCCGCTGCAGCGCCAGCTGATCCCGCCGATGCGCGTCGTTGAGCGACGCTCCACCGACTACCGGTCATTGAACGATCCCTCCGTGATTCAGGCGATGCATTACATTCGCAACAATGCCTGCAAAGGCATCAAGGTGGAACAGGTGCTCGACGCCGTGGGCATCTCTCGCTCCAATCTGGAGAAACGCTTCAAAGAGGAAGTCGGGGAGACCATCCACACGGTGATCCACAGCGAGAAACTGGAAAAGGCGCGCAGCCTGCTGGTGTCCACCAGCCTGTCGATCAATGAGATTTCACAGATGTGCGGCTACCCATCGCTGCAATATTTTTATTCGGTGTTTAAGAAGGAGTACGACGTGACGCCGAAGGAGTACCGTGACCGGCACAGCGAGGTGATGCTGTAGGGCAAAAAAATGCCCGGCGACAAGGCCGGGCATCCGGATTACAGATGGGCGGCGATGAGCCGCTGATTGTCCTGATACATCGCGAAGAGATAGTTGTTGTAGCTCGACCCTTTGGTCGAATAACCCTTCAGCTTATGAATCATGGTACTGGCCGTCACTTCCTGATCCGCCTTGCGCAGCTGCAGGCGCGATTTGCGGAATGAAGAATAAGCCGGGTGGGTGTTCAGGTTGGTGACATAAGCCTGCACCGACTGCTCCACTGATTCGAACTGCGAGTAGCCTTTCATCGCCCCGCGGCAGCGACCAGCGCCGCACTTCATGCCAAACAGGTTGTTGTTCTCACGCGCCAGCTTGGAGGTACCCCAGCCACTTTCCGCCGCCGCCATGGTCGCTACCATGCTGTTCGGAATAATGTCGACACGCTCAAGCAGCGCGTTCCAGGGCACATGACGCGTATTGCCTGACCACTTCACCTTATAACGGGCAGCGATATCTTTCAGGCGCGCCTTCTCAGTCGGCGACCAGCGAGCATCGTACTGCTTGGAAACAAGCCAGTTACGATCCGCAGTAATCGCCTGATTCTGCTTGGTAATATAAGGCATGACCGTCCGGAGAAACGCTTTTTTCCTTGGTGTTCCGGAAGGGTATTTTCGCAAGTCAGGAAGTGAACTGCTCTTTACACTATTGCGAGAATACTCTTGTTTACTGCTTACCTTAGTACTACTGATCTTCTTAACCGTTGGGGCTTTATGACTCTTTGTTGCTGTGTGCGTTGTTGCCAACACACTACCTGAAAATACACAGGTTAGTAACATAAGTATGGCGGCCCCATATCGTCGTATGGGATTCGATATCATCAGGTCTCCTGGTCGGATATATGCATTCCAACACCTTGTTTTTCACAAAAAAACGATAGCTGAATCGCTAATAGTATCAAAAATACGCAATGAGAGCATCAACAGAAATAGTCCAATTCCGAATTGGTGTCATCTGAAATCGGTTTCTGCGCCGCATCGCCAGTGCGAAAATGCTAGCTTCGTCTCATTTTTAGCCTATTTTTTGAGCGGTGTCACTCACCCCTTTTCATCCTCCTGGTAAAACGCCGGCCAGGAGGAGTTCACCCGTGCGGCAACAAGGCACACTAGATAAAAACCGCTCACAGGATCCCGCAATGAAACTCGCTGCGCTTGCCACGTTATTCGTGCCTGGGATGGCCTTTGCCGCCTGGACTACTACCGACTTCCCTGCCTTTACCGAAGAAGGGACGGGCCGATTCATCAGCCAGAAAGTGGTTGAGAAGGGTACACGTCCTCTGCAGCTAAATTTTGACCAGCAGTGCTGGCAGCCTTCCGGCGGCATTAAGCTCAACCAGATGCTGTCCATGGAGCCCTGCCGTGGCACCCCGCCGCAATGGCGTATCTTCCGCCAGGGGTTGTATACCCTGGAGGTGGATACCCGCTCCGGCACACCGACAATGATGATTTCGCTGGAGGAAAAAGAGGCCAGCGCCGCGGCGCCGCAGATCCGTCAGTGTCCGAAGTGGGATGGAAAACCGCTGACCATCGACGTCAGCAAAACTTTCGCCGAGGGCAGCAAGGTCCGCGATTTCTACAGCGGCAATGTCGCGACCGTCAGCGGCGGCAAAATCACCCTGCAGCCCGCCTTCGGCAGCAATGGCCTGCTGCTGCTCGAGCGTGCCGAGACCGCCGCCCCGGCGCCGTTTGACTGGCACAACGCCACTGTCTACTTCGTCCTGACCGATCGCTTTGTAAACGGCAACCCGGCCAACGACAACAGCTATGGCCGTCATAAAGACGGCATGCAGGAGATCGGCACCTTCCACGGCGGCGACCTGCAGGGATTAACCAGCAAGCTGGATTATCTGCAGCAGATGGGGGTTAACGCCCTGTGGATCAGCTCCCCGCTTGAGCAGATCCACGGCTGGGTCGGCGGCGGCACGAAGGGCGATTTCCCGCACTACGCCTACCACGGCTACTACACCCAGGACTGGTCGAAACTGGACGCCAACATGGGGACCGAAGCGGATCTCCGCCGACTGGTGGATGAAGCGCATAAGCGCGGCATACGCATCCTGTTTGACGTGGTGATGAACCATACCGGTTACGCCACCCTGGCCGACATGCAGGAGTTCCAGTTCGGCGCCCTGTATCTGCAAGGCGATGAGCTGAAAAAAACCCTCGGCGAGCGCTGGACGGACTGGAAACCGGGCGCGGGCCAGACCTGGCACAGCTTTAACGACTATATCAACTTCAGCGACAAAGCCGGCTGGGAGAAATGGTGGGGCAAGAAGTGGATCCGCACCGATATCGGCGATTATGACAACCCAGGCTATGACGATCTCACCATGTCGCTGGCCTTCCTGCCGGACCTGAAAACCGAATCGAAGGAAGCCTCAGGCCTGCCGAACTTCTATAGCCATAAACCGGACACCGCAGCGAAAGCGATCCCGGGCTATACGCCGCGCGACTATCTGACACACTGGCTGAGCCAGTGGGTACGTGACTACGGCATCGATGGCTTCCGCGTCGATACCGCCAAACATGTGGAGATGGACGCCTGGCAGCAGTTAAAAACCCAGGCCACCGCCGCGCTGGCGGAGTGGAAGAAAGCCAATCCGGATAAAGCGCTGGATGCGGCGCCGTTCTGGATGACCGGCGAAGCCTGGGGACATGTAGTGATGCAGAGCGATTATTATCGCCACGGTTTTGATGCGATGATCAATTTCGACTACCAGGACCAGGCGGCGAAAGCGGCGACCTGTATGGCCAATATTGACCTCACCTGGCAGCAAATGGCGGACAAGCTGCAGAGCTTTAACGTCCTGAGCTACCTCTCCTCGCACGATACGCGGCTGTTCCGCGAAGGCGGCACCACCGCGGCGGAGCTACTGCTGCTGGCCCCTGGCGCCGTGCAGATTTTCTATGGCGACGAATCATCGCGCCCGTTCGGCCCCACCGGCTCGGACCCGCTGCAGGGTACCCGCTCGGAGATGAACTGGCAGGATGTCAACGGCAAGGCGGCCCGCAGCGTTACCCACTGGCAGAAGATCGGCCAGTTCCGCGCTCGCCATCCGGCAATCGGCATGGGCAAACAGACAACGCTGTCGATGTCGCGTGGTTACGGGTTCGTGCGTGAGAGCGGTGAAGACAAAGTGATGGTCATCTGGGCCGGACAGCAGCAGTAATCCACAGGTGGCTCTCCGCCCTGGCGGGGAGCCATTCAGAACAAAACGCTAACAAAATAGCAATTTACAGGATAAAGATAAAAAGCCGCCTCCTCCCGCCGATTTGCACCACGCCAGCGCTGGCGTTATGGTTAGCCACTTTCCAGAACCACCGATAGACTATTCGCGATGACATTTTCCCTTTTCGGCGACAAATTCACCCGTCATTCAGGCATCACCCGCTTGATGGAAGACCTTAATGACGGTCTGCGCACGCCGGGCGCTATTATGCTGGGCGGCGGCAACCCCGCTCAGATCCCGGAAATGAATGACTACTTCCAGCAGCTGCTGGCCGACATGCTGGATAATGGCAAAGCCCTTGATGCGCTTTGTAATTATGATGGTCCACAGGGCAAAAGCGAGCTGCTGGCTCTGCTGGCGAATATGCTGCGCGACGAGCTGGGCTGGGAGATCGAACCACAGAATATTGCGCTAACAAACGGCAGTCAGAGCGCATTTTTCTACTTATTTAATCTGTTTGCAGGCCGTCGGGCAGATGGCACCACGCGTAAGGTACTGTTCCCACTGACGCCAGAATATATTGGTTACGCCGATGCCGGTCTGGAAGAGGATCTGTTCGTTGCCACCCGGCCGAACATCGAACTGCTGCCGGAAGGCCAGTTCAAATACCACGTTGATTTTGAACATCTGCAGGTGACGGAAGAGACCGGGATGATCTGCGTCTCGCGCCCCACCAACCCGACCGGCAACGTCATCACTGATGAAGAGCTGATCAAACTGGATGCGCTGGCGAATCAGCACGGGGTCCCGCTGGTGATTGATAATGCCTACGGCGTGCCGTTCCCGGGCATTATCTTTAGCGATGCCCGACCGCTGTGGAATCCAAACATCGTGCTGTGTATGAGCCTGTCCAAACTGGGCCTGCCGGGCAGCCGCTGCGGGATTATCATCGCCAACGAGAAAATCATCACCGCCATCAGCAACATGAACGGCATTATCAGCCTCGCCCCTGGCGGCATTGGGCCAGCAATGATGTGCGAAATGATTAAACGACAGGATCTGCTGCGCCTGTCAGAGACGGTGATCAAGCCCTTCTATTACCAGCGGGTGCAGGAAACCATCGCCATTATTCGCCGTTATTTACCGGAGGAGCGCTGCCTGATCCACAAACCGGAGGGAGCCATTTTCCTCTGGCTGTGGTTTAAGGACCTGCCGGTCTCCACCGAGCTGCTGTATCAGCGGCTGAAAAAGCGCGGCGTGCTGATGGTGCCGGGGGATTACTTCTTCCCGGGTCTGGATAAGCCGTGGCCGCACACTCACCAGTGTATGCGCATGAACTATGTGCCAGACCCGCAAAAAATTGAGGCCGGGGTGAAAATTCTCGCCGAAGAGATTGAATTCGCCTGGCGCGAACAGGAAGCATAGCCTCTGACGCCACGGACGGTTAACGCCCGTCAGCGCCCCCACTCACGCCAGCGCCAGCCGCTGGCGTTTTTGCGCGCATAGCGCCTCCAGCTCCGCGGGAACCATCACCCGCAGCGCCTGCGTCGGGCAGGCGGCCACGCAGGCCGGTCCTTCAGCGCGGTGATGGCATAAATCGCATTTCAGCGCCTGCGCCTGCTCGTTCACTACCGTAACGGTCATCGCGCCGTACGGGCAGGCCACCATGCAACTTTTGCAGCCGATGCAGCGCCGCTGGTCGACCCACCAGACGTCATTGTCGCGCTGAATCGCCCCTTGCGGGCAAACGCTGGCGCAGGGCGCATCCTCGCATTGCCGGCACGCCGTCGCCGTCGATATGTCACCGCTTTTCACCACCCGGATACGCGGCGCGAAATGGTTCGTCGACAGGGCGGCGACATCCTGCGCCTGCTGGTGCGCCACCGCACAAGCCACTTCACAGGTACGACAGCCAATACACCGCTGGGCATTGGCAATAAGAAACTGGTTCATCCTCTGCTCCCTGGGGATAAAACCGCAGGGTGCCAGAATAGTCCCTGCCCGCGCTTTGATCCTGAATGGAATCAGCGCTGTTTTTTGTCAGATGGCCTGCAGGATGTGGTCATTTGCCTGACGCTTCACGCACCGTGAAACCCAGCTCACGCGAAATTGCTTCGGCGGTCTCACGCAGCGGTTTTAACAAGTTCTTTTCGCCAGCTCCCCTGCACGAAGTCCGCCGGGGAGCTGGCGTGAATGATTACAGAAACAACGCCTTATCGCGCAGGATATGATCGTTACCGCGACGGCGGGTGAAGCCAATCCGATCAAAATACTCCAGGATCTGAATCGCCAGCTTCCGCCCGACGTTTAAGGTATCGCGGAAATCCGCGGCGCAGGTTGATCCGCGCAGCTGATCCAGCTCGCGCACCCGCTGGGCGAATTGCACAATGCGATCGTTGCGGTAGTAACGATCCTTGACGATCGCGGTTATCATCCCCTGCTGCGCCGCCTGGCGCAGCACCGCGCGCATCAGCGACTCTTCGACATGGACTTCGCGCGCGAGATCGCGCACCCACCACGGATCGTCGCCGAACAGGGTTTCCACCTTCTGCCAGACCGCCTGCTGCTCGTCGGTAAACCCGGCTTTATGCTCCGGCAAATGCAGCCAGCCGTGATGGCTGTGGACTAAGCCACTCTCACGCATCTGCTCAATCAGCAGCAGCACCAGCGCTTCATCTTCCATCGGCAGCGCGATGCGGCGCAGGCGCTCCCGGCCAGGGCCCGGCTCGTCGCGATGCTGCTCATGGTAGCGCGCCAGGGCATCCAACAATTTTCGCTGCCAGCGGGCGGCAAGCGGCGCACTGAGCAGGCGCTGTCCGGCCTGCAGATAGTCCGGTCGCTGGATCAGGGCCGCCATTCCGGCTTCGCTGAGCTGCCGCGCCCAGGCGAAGCGCTCAAGCCGGACGGCATCCCGCTGCAGATGCAACTCCAGCGCCGGCGCATCGTCAGCGCCAACTGCCGCCAGGGCGTGCAGCCACTGCAGATACTCCGGTTTACGTTTGCCACGACGCGGGGGATCCAGCGTCACCACCCGTGCGCCGGCCAGCGTCATACGCGCAGAGATATCGCGGAGCACCAGCCGGTCGTTATCCGCCAGCCACAGCGGGGTATCCAGCACCAGCTCCGCCAGGTTGTCCTCGAGGAGCGACACCCGGCCGGTAATGTGGCTGGCAGCATGGTGAATATGCAGCGGTTGCCACTGGCTGAGCGGCGTATGGCACTGCAGCTCGACAATCACCCGTTCCGCAGGCTCCGGCGGCGGTGAGGACAACAGCCAGTCGCCGCGGTGCACTGCCTCTTTCTGTGCATCGCCGACAATATTCAGCGCAATGCGCTGCCCGGCGTGCGCCTGCTCAACCGCTTGATTCTGGGCATGCAGACCCCGCACGCGCATCGGCGTGTTGACGCCGGTGAGCCACAGAGTATCCCCGACCCGTACTTCACCGGAGAGCGCCGTCCCGGTGACCACCAGCCCTGCCCCTTTGACGGTAAAAGCGCGGTCCAGCGCCAGGCGAAACCGCTGCTGCTGCGGGCGGGGGCGCTCCGCAAGCTGCAGCAGATGGCTGCGCAGTTCGGCAATACCGATGTTTTCCGCCGCCGCGGTGGGAAAGAAAGCGACGGCGTCAAAGCCCAGCTCGCGCAGAGTCTGCTCGACCTCCGCCCGGACCTCCTCCACCCTGGTGGCCGCCACGCGGTCCGTTTTGGTGAGCGCCACGGTCAGCGTCGGCTTTCCGGTCAACTGCAGGATCGCCAGGTGTTCGCGGGTTTGCGCCATCACCCCGTCATCGCAGGCCACCACCAGCAGCGCATGGTCAATACCCCCCACCCCCGCCAGCATGTTGGACAAAAACTTTTCGTGTCCGGGAACGTCAATAAATCCCAGCACCCGCCCGTCCGGCTGCGGCCAGTAGGCATAGCCGAGATCGATCGTCATTCCCCGCGCTTTCTCTTCCGGCAGACGATCGGCATTTACGCCGGTTATCGCCTGCAGCAGCGTCGTTTTGCCGTGGTCAACATGTCCAGCGGTGGCAATAATCATCGTAACAACATCTCCATAAACCGGGTTTCATCTTCCAGACAGCGCAGGTCCAGCCAGAGCCGACCATCATCAATGCGGCCAATCACCGGACACGGCAGCGCGCGCCAGCGGGCAGCCAGCGCCTCCAGCCGGCTGCCGCGGCCGTCATGCGGGGTAAAGGTCAACGCCGCGCTGGGCAGGCGGTCAACGGGTAACGAACCGCTGCCAATCTGCGACTGGCAGGCTGCCACGCTGACGGCAAAGTCAGCATAGTGTGCCGCCAGGTCAGGCAGCAGGCGTTCAGCCAGCCGGCGGATCTCTTCCGCCGGACGGGTGAGCAAGCGCAGCGTCGGTAATCTCTCCGTCAGCACCTCCGGGTGCTGATAGAGGCGCAGCGTGGCTTCCAGCGCCGCGAGGGTCATTTTATCCGCGCGCAGGGCCCGCTTCAGCGGATGGCTTTGCAGCCGGGCAATCAGCGCGCGTTTGCCGACGATAATTCCGGCCTGCGGGCCGCCGAGCAGCTTGTCGCCAGAGAAACTGACCAGGCTCACCCCGGCGGCGATCATCTCCTGCGGCATCGGCTCCTTCGGCAGGCCATACTGGCTGAGATCCACCAGCGACCCGCTGCCCAGGTCGGCCACCACCGGGATGTCCAGTTCGCGGCCAATGGCCGCCAGCTCCGCTTCGTCGACGGCTTTAGTAAAGCCTTCAATGCTGTAGTTGCTGGTGTGAACCTTCATCAGCAGCGCGGTATTGTCATTCACCGCCTGACGATAGTCTTTGGCATGGGTGCGGTTGGTGGTACCCACTTCGTGCAGCTGACAACCCGCCTGACGCATCACATCAGGAATGCGAAATGCGCCGCCGATCTCCACCAGTTCGCCGCGGGAAACCACCACTTCGCGGCCGCTGGCGGTGGCCGCCAGCATCAGCAGAACGGCCGCCGCGTTGTTGTTCACGATACAGGCATCTTCCGCGCCGGTGATCTGGCACAGCAGATCGGCAATGGCGCGATCGCGATGGCCGCGCCCGGCGTCGTCGAGATCATATTCGAGCGTCACCGGCGCGCGCATCGCGCTGGCAACCGCCTCCACAGCCGACTCCGCCTGGATGGCGCGCCCCAGATTGGTATGCAATACCGTACCGGTGAGATTAAACACCGGACGCAGGGCGCTCCGCTGGCCGGCGGTGAGCCGCTGCTCACAGGCGTGCAGCCAGTCATGGCTCCAGTCAGGGAGCGTCTGCCGTTGGCTAATCTGTTCCCGCGCCTCATCCAGCATCTGGCGCAGCTGCGCCACCACCTGCGAATGGCCGTGCTGCGCCAGCAGGGGAGAAAAAGCGGGGTCGCGTAGTAAGCGGTCAATGGCCGGAAGCCGGGTATAAAGCGCACGAATATCGGTAGTCATGAATGGGCCTGGCGGTAAGTTATTTTCCCCCCTCCCGACGGGAGAGGGAGTCAACAATCAGCGGCGATTGTAACGCCTCCTTGCGCAAACTGTTACCTGCCTGGGTCAAGTCCGCGGCGGTTCGGTACGCGCAAAGCTGGCGCGCTGGAACAACGCATCCACCAGCTTCACCAGTTGCGGCCGGGTGGCGCACCAGCCGGGCGCGACCCGGCGAAAGTTCAGATAAGCAATGGCGCAGGCCGTTGAAATGGTCGCCAGATTAACCTCGTCGCCGCGCAGCGTTCCGTCTGCCGCGCAGGCTTCCAGCCGGTCGAGGCCGCGAGCCACTTTCTCCCGCTGGCGGAGCAGCTCTTGCTCTGACTGTTGCGCGCCCGGGCGAGCCTTTTCACGCACCAGCGCCTGGGCGGCCTCCATCACCCCATCCGCAAGCGCCTCTAGCTGACGCATCCTGAGAGCGGCTCTGGGGTCGGCGGGGATCATCGGCGGCGCCACGCCCAGCAGCTCCAGATACTGGGCGATGACCGGGGAGTCAAACCAGCACTCACCGTCGTCCGTCACCAGCGCCGGTACCTTGCCCAGCGGGTTATAGCGCGCCACACCGTTGCTTTCGCTGTAGGGGGATTCGTTGACAAACTCAAAAGGGATGCGCTTTTCCAGCAGGATCACGGAGATTTTGCGCACAAAGGGACTGGTGTAGCTGCCGATCAGTTTCATAACCTGCTCCTTATCGCCAACAAATTATCGCCAACAAAGATATGAGTATGGCTCAGGGCAGGACAAAAGGCAGGTGAGCGTCCCGCTCAACCTGCCGCCGATCGCATTAATGATCGAGATAGAGGTAGTGCATCCAGCTGGTCATCCGCAGCAGCACTTTACGCATCACCGAGACGTGGGCGAAATGGTCGGAGTAGACCGCCACCTGCGCGTAGATACCATCAGGCAGCGCATCAATTTCGGCATTGGGGTCGAGCTCGATGGTCGCCAGCACGCCATCGCTGCCCGGCGTCACGGTCAGCGACTGTAACGCCCCTTGCGCCTGATAACTTCCTCCCGGCACCACCGGTAAAATACTCACCAGTTTGCCGTGGAACACCTGCCCGGGCAGGGCGTTAAACACCGCTTCCGCGTCGTCGCCTTTCTCCAGCCTTAACAGGGAATTTTGCCGAAACTGGGCGACGATCAGCCGTTTTTGCTCGGGGATAAACACCATCACCGGACGCAGCGGCAGCGAGGCGGCATAGGTCCCCGGACGGATCAGCACCTGGGTGATATACCCATCGCTTGGCGCCCGCACGGTGGTCTGATCGAGATTATATTTCGCCTCCGCCAGCTGGGCGCGCAGGCTGGCCACTTGCGACTGCTCGCCGTTGATCATGCTGTCCAGCTGGCTCTGGATCTGCGCCTGCTCCGCCACCGACGCCTTGACCAGCGCGTCCTGGGCAAGGTAATTCTGCCTGGCGTTATCGATGTCGCTTTCCGAGAACGGGTTCACCCGCGCCTGGCTCCCTTTCAGGTAGCGCTGATAGTCCTTGTATAAGCGATCGCGTTCCGCCGACACGCGGGTGGTGTTGGCCTGGGCTTCAGAGAGCTGCGCTTTGAGGGTGTTAATACTGTGCAGCGCCGTCACCAGGTCGGCCTGCAGACGGTCGACCCGCGCCTGATAGCGCGCCGGGTCAATAGTAAAAAGCACCTCACCCTTTTTGACGCGCTGATTCGCTTTGTCGGTGACGCTGTTAACCACTCCGGTAACCTGCGGCGTAATAGGAATAGATATCACCGCCTTTTGCGCCAGAAAGGTGTAAGGGTGGTTATAGTTCATTAATAAAATAAGCGCGCTAACAATAAATACGCCCCCCAGCGCCGCGGTAGGTACCGTCCATTTATTTACCGGTATTTTGAAGATTTTAAATATCGACCAGGCGATGGCCACGTAGGTCAAAATTATCAACAGATCCATAGATTATTTCTCCGCCGCAGAGGTGGACTGCGGCCGCTGGATGGCCGCCACCTGGTGTTCAAGGTCGCTCAGTCGTTGGCGAAGCTGTTGTATATCGGTCTCTTTTTCAGGTTCGTCAGGGGCCGTATTCGCCTTATGCTGCATGCCCCAGCCGCGCTCAGGCTGGTACAACGTGGCCCAAATCCATAAAAACGGCCAGATGACGTGGAGAGTAAAAAGACTGACCCATCCGGCGACATGAATAGCATCGGAATGAGGGTGGTTGCGTTTTTTGGCGATCAAATAAGGAATATCGTGAATAATGATAATCCCATAAAAAATGACCAGAAAAACGAAGATCAGAACGCCCAGCGCAAAATAATTGAGAAACATAATTCCCTCGGCTTTACGCTAATAATTTATATGAATTTTATTCACGACCCACTGACATTCGGGCCGCTATTTTGAGCATAATTCACGCCTTTCATTTTTGCCATCCGGCGTAAAAAAGTTATTCGGCAGTTAAGGTTGCTTAGTTACAGAGCCATCTCGCCCTGGCCGCAAAACCGGGCCGAGATCACAGCGGCAAAAATCCACCGTGAAATTCTTTGTGATCAAAATCACAAACAAACAACAAAACCACGAAACAAAATTGTGACAAATATCACACAAAAAGGCAGATCAGCGGCTAAAAAGGCGCTGTGTTGTTTTTTTACACAGGAATTATGTGATCAGCATCACTACAAAAAGCGCTTTGCCCCCTATATTCATGTGATCCGTATCACACAAAAGGGCGCTGGCTGGACAGCTAAACGATTCAGTGCCAGATTTCGCACTATCAATCAGGGCCCGGCTACCTCTGCCGCCACATTAACAACAAACCTCGGGCTTTAAGCCTGCGCGATACGCAAAACAGAAGAAGGGGTGTTTTATGTCATCCGATATCAAGATCAAGGTGCAAAGCTTTGGTCGTTTCCTCAGCAATATGGTGATGCCGAATATCGGCGCGTTTATCGCGTGGGGTATCATCACCGCGCTTTTCATTCCGACAGGGTGGTTGCCAAACGAAACGCTGGCGAAGCTGGTCGGTCCGATGATCACCTACCTGCTGCCGCTGCTGATCGGTTACACCGGCGGTAAATTAGTCGGCGGCGAACGTGGTGGCGTGGTCGGGGCGATCACCACCATGGGCGTTATCGTCGGCGCGGATATGCCGATGTTCCTCGGCTCAATGATTGCCGGCCCGCTGGGCGGCTACTGCATCAAGAAGTTCGATAACTGGGTAGACGGTAAGATCAAATCCGGTTTTGAAATGCTGGTGAATAACTTCTCCGCTGGCATCATCGGGATGATCCTCGCCATTCTGGCCTTCCTCGGCATTGGCCCGGCGGTTGAAGTTCTGTCGAAAATTCTGGCGGCTGGCGTTAACTTTATGGTGGCGCACGACATGCTGCCGCTGGCGTCTATCTTCGTGGAACCGGCAAAAATCCTGTTCCTCAATAACGCCATTAACCACGGTATCTTCTCGCCGCTGGGTATTCAGCAGTCCCACGAGCTGGGTAAATCTATCTTCTTCCTGATTGAAGCTAACCCGGGTCCGGGGATGGGCGTTCTGCTGGCGTACATGTTCTTTGGTCGCGGCAGCGCAAAACAGTCAGCAGGCGGGGCGGCTATCATCCACTTCCTGGGGGGTATCCATGAAATCTACTTCCCGTACGTGCTGATGAACCCACGTCTGATCCTGGCCGTTATCCTCGGCGGGATGACCGGTGTCTTCACCCTGACCATCCTCAATGGCGGTCTGGTCTCTCCGGCTTCCCCTGGCTCTATCCTGGCGGTGCTGGCGATGACGCCGAAAGGCGCCTACTTCGCTAACATCGCCGCGATTATCGCAGCGATGGCGGTCTCCTTCGTGGTCTCTGCGGTTCTGCTGAAGACCAGCAAGGTAAAAGAAGAAGACGATATCGAAGCCGCAACGCGTCGTATGCATGACATGAAAGCGGAATCCAAAGGCGCCAGCCCGCTGGCGGCCGGTAATGTCACCAACGACCTGAGCCATGTGCGTAAAATCATCGTCGCCTGCGACGCCGGGATGGGTTCCAGCGCCATGGGCGCCGGGGTACTGCGCAAGAAAGTGCAGGATGCCGGACTGAGTAACATCTCGGTTACCAACAGCGCGATCAATAACCTGCCGCCGGATGTTGACCTGGTGATCACTCACCGTGACCTGACCGAGCGGGCGATGCGCCAGGTACCACAGGCGCAGCATATTTCGCTGACCAACTTCCTCGACAGCGGTCTGTACACCAGCCTGACTGAGCGTCTGGTCGCGGCCCAGCGCCACATCGAGAATGAAGTGAAAGTTACCGATAGCCTGAAAGACAGCTTTGATGATGGCGACAAAAACCTGTTCCAGTTGGGTGCGGATAACATCTTCCTCGGGCGCAAAGCAGCCACCAAAGAAGAAGCCATTCGCTTCGCCGGCGAGCAGCTGGTGAAAGGCGGCTACGTCGAGCCGGAATATGTGCAGGCGATGCTGGACCGCGAAAAACTGACCTCGACCTATCTCGGCGAGTCCATCGCGGTACCGCACGGCACCATCGAAGCGAAAGACCGTGTGCTGAAAACCGGCGTCGTCTTCTGCCAGTACCCGGAAGGCGTGCGCTTTGGGGAAGATGAAGACGATGTCGCCCGTCTGGTCATCGGCATCGCGGCCCGCAACAACGAGCATATTCAGGTTATCACCAGCCTGACTAACGCCCTGGATGACGAAACCGTGATTGAGCGCCTGGCGAAAACCACCAGCGTCGACGAAGTTCTGGCACTGTTGAATAAATAACCAAAGCGGTCCATTCCCTCTCCCTTTGGGAGAGGGTTTGGGTGAGGGGCAAAGCCTCACCCCAGCCCTCTCAGGTAAAAACATTAATTGAAGGTTAATACTATGAAAGCATTACATTTTGGCGCAGGTAATATCGGACGTGGCTTTATCGGTAAATTGCTGGCCGACGCGGGCATTGAACTGACGTTCGCCGATGTCAATCAGACCGTACTTGATGCCCTGAATGCCCGTCATAGCTATCAGGTTCACGTCGTCGGTGAGAATGAGCAGGTGGATACTGTCTCCGGCGTCAATGCCGTCAGCAGCATCGGCGATGAGGTTGTGGACCTGATCGCTGAGGTGGATCTGGTCACCACCGCCGTCGGTCCCGTCGTACTCGAGCGCATCGCCCCGGCCATCGCCAAAGGGCTGGCGAAGCGCAAAGCGCAGGGCAGCGAACGTCCGCTGAACATTATCGCCTGCGAAAATATGGTGCGCGGCACCACGCAGTTAAAAGGCCACGTGTTTAACGCGCTGGCGGAAGAAGATAAAGCGTGGGTTGAAGCCCATATCGGCTTTGTCGACTCAGCCGTTGACCGTATTGTGCCGCCATCGGCTTCCGCCACCCATGACCCGCTGGAAGTCACCGTGGAAACCTTCAGCGAGTGGATTGTCGATAAGACGCAGTTCAAGGGCGCGCTGCCGACTATCCCGGGAATGGAATTAACTGATAACCTGATGGCATTTGTCGAACGCAAGCTCTTCACCTTGAACACCGGGCATGCTATAACCGCCTACCTCGGAAAACTGGCGGGCCACCAGACGATTCGCGACGCGATCCTCGACGAGAAAATTCGTGCCGTCGTGCAGGGCGCGATGGAAGAGAGCGGTGCGGTGCTGATCAAACGTTACGCCTTTGACCCGCAGAAACACGCGGCTTATATCCAGAAAATTCTTGGACGTTTCGAGAACCCGTACCTGAAAGACGATGTTGAGCGCGTTGGCCGTCAGCCGCTGCGCAAACTGAGCGCTGGCGACCGTTTAATTAAGCCGCTGCTGGGTACCCTGGAATACGGTCTGCCGCACCGCAACCTGGTGAAAGGGATTGCAGCGGCGATGCATTTCCGTAGCGAAGACGATCCGCAGGCGCAGGAGTTGGCAGCCCTGATCGCCGACAAGGGGCCGCAGGCCGCGCTGGCGCAGATTTCCGGCCTGGATGCCGCAAGTGATGTCGTCGCGGAGGCCGTTAACGACTACAACGCGGAAAAATGATGCACAACCTGGCGCGACCAACGTCGCGCCCATTACGACTCCTGTCAGATATGCAGGCAATGATGGAAGAAACACAAGCATTTGAAAACCGTGTGCTTGAGCGTCTGAATGCTGGCAAAACCGTACGAAGCTTTCTGATCGCCACCGTCGAACTGTTAACGGAAGCGGTCAATATTCTGGTGCTTCAGGTGTTCCGTAAAGACGACTACGCGGTGAAATACGCCGTCGAGCCCTTGCTGGAGGGCAGCGGGCCGCTCGGCGATCTCTCTGTACGCCTGAAGCTGATTTATGGCCTTGGGGTGATAAGTCGTGCCGAATATGAAGACGCCGAACTGCTGATGGCCCTGCGCGAAGAGCTTAACCACGACGGCAATGAGTACAGCTTTACCGACGACGAAATTATCGGTCCGTTCGGCGAGCTGCACTGCGTCGCCGCCCTGCCGCCAACGCCGCAGTTTGATGACAGCGATGCCGAACTGCTGGCAATGCAGAAGCTGCGTTACCAGCAGATGGTGCGCTCAACAATGGTGTTGTCCCTGACTGAGCTGATTTCGCGAATCAGCTTAAAAAAAGCCTTCCAGAAATCAACGCTCTGACTCCGGCTCCGTCTGGTCGCAGGTCGGCCGGTAAAGCTGACGATAATATTCCAGACGCTGCAGAAACAACGCTTCCTTATCCTGGGGAATATCTCGCGGTATATGCTGCAGACGCGGAGATTTTTTCAAATACTCCATAAACGCCTGACTGGAAGCCATAAAATCAACCGCTTTATCGATTAAACGTGGTACGCCGTCGCCGATCTTTGCCATCACGTCCTCCTTTTGGGAATAATCTGATTAAGCATTAGCCAAATCACCGGCGCGGGTTAAGGAAAACGTGCTTATCTGCCGACGGGCTTCACAGAAATGAAATTAGAACGGGTATTAGGCGGAATATTAATAAAATTCAAATTATTAGCGAGCGCTGGTATAGCATTCTGCGGGCGATAAACGGCGAATTTTTGATAAATAACTATCAACAATGGCGGTCACGGCACATACTATAGGCGAATGAAGCCCCTTTATTAACAGATTAAGTCACCATGAAAGAAGTCGAAAAAAATGAAATCAAGCGCCTGAGCGACCGTCTCGACGCCATCCGCCATCAGCAGGCCGAGCTGTCGCTGGTGGAAGCCGCCGACAAATACGCCGAGCTGGAAAAAGAAAAAGCCACCCTGGAAGCGGAGATTGAACGTCTGCGTTCCGTCCAGAGCCAGAAGCTGAGCAAAGAGGCGCAGAAACTAATGAGCCTGCCGTTCCGCCGCGCGATCACCAAAAAAGAGCAGGCCGATATGGGCAAGCTGAAGAAAAGCGTTCGCGGTCTGGTGGTCGTCCATCCGATGACCGCCCTGGGCCGGGAAATGGGTCTGAAAGAGATGACCGGTTTCGCCCGCAGCGAATTCTGATCCCCTGCCCTCTCCGCCCGGAGAGGGTCATTCTGTCTTCACTTCCCACATTTTTACCCTCAGCCAGGTCGATTGGTCCAACCAATAATTTCATCTACCCCCCAGCAGTTCACAAATCCTTCAAAATACATCACAAACACGTTGCTTAAGAGCAACATCTGATTAACCATTCGTTGTCATCAACCCTGATACCCTTAATTGGCCGGGCCAATTTTACCTACGATGGGATCGGCAATGAGCGCAGACTCAGCCCTCCTCTCCTGGCGGCCCGATGGAGACCCTGCATGAATCTCTGGCAACAAAACTACGATCCCGCCGGTAATATCTGGTTATCCAGTCTTATCGCATCGCTACCGATTCTGTTTTTCTTTTTTGCGCTGATTAAGCTCAAACTGAAAGGCTACCTCGCAGCCACCTGGACCGTCGCTATTGCGCTGGCCGTCGCCTTGCTGTTCTATAAAATGCCGGTGGACCGCGCCTTAGCCTCGGTGGTCTACGGCTTCTTCTACGGCCTGTGGCCTATCGCGTGGATTATTATCGCCGCGGTCTTCGTCTATAAAATCTCGGTGAAGACCGGGCAGTTCGACATCATCCGCTCATCGATTCTGTCGATTACGCCGGACCAGCGCCTGCAGATGCTGATCGTCGGCTTCTCGTTCGGCGCCTTTCTCGAAGGGGCGGCGGGTTTCGGCGCGCCGGTGGCGATTACCGCCGCGCTGCTGGTCGGCCTTGGGTTTAACCCGCTGTATGCGGCTGGCCTGTGCCTGATCGTCAACACCGCGCCGGTAGCCTTCGGCGCGATGGGCATCCCGATCCTGGTCGCTGGCCAGGTGACCGGTATCGACAGCTTTGCTATCGGCCAGATGGTGGGCCGTCAGCTGCCGTTCCTGACCATTATCGTCCTGTTCTGGATCATGGCCATCATGGATGGCTGGCGCGGCATCAAAGAGACCTGGCCGGCGGTGATGGTGGCAGGCGGTTCGTTCGCTATTGCCCAGTACCTCAGCTCTAACTTCCTTGGCCCGGAGCTGCCGGACATCATCTCGTCGCTGGTCTCCCTGGTCTGTCTGACCCTGTTCCTCAAACGCTGGCAGCCGGTACGCATCTTCCGCTTCGGCGATATCGGCGCCTCGCAGGTGGATATGACGCTGGCCCGCACCCGCTACACGGCGGGACAAGTGATCCGCGCCTGGTCGCCGTTCCTGTTCCTGACCGCCACCGTGACCCTGTGGAGCGTACCGCCGTTTAAAGCGCTGTTCGCACCGGGCGGCGCAATGTATGACTTCGTCATCAATATTTCGGTGCCGTTCCTCGACAAAATGGTTGCCCGTATGCCGCCGGTGGTTAGCGCCGCGACGCCATACGCCGCGGTGTATAAATTCGACTGGCTGTCGGCAACCGGCACCGCCATTCTGTTCGCCGCCCTGCTGTCCATCGTCTGGCTGCGCATGAAGCCAAAAGACGCGCTGACCACCTTCGCCGGGACGCTGAAGGATCTGGCGCTGCCGATCTACTCTATCGGCATGGTGCTGGCGTTCGCCTTTATCTCCAACTACTCCGGGCTGTCGTCGACCCTGGCCCTGGCGCTGGCGCATACCGGCCACGCGTTTACCTTCTTCTCGCCGTTCCTTGGCTGGCTGGGGGTATTCCTGACCGGTTCGGACACCTCGTCTAACGCCCTGTTCGCCGCACTGCAGGCAACGGCCGCGCAGCAGATTGGCGTCTCCGATATTCTGCTGGTCGCGGCCAACACCACCGGCGGTGTCACCGGCAAGATGATTTCCCCGCAGTCGATCGCCATCGCCTGCGCCGCGGTAGGCCTGGTGGGTAAAGAGTCGGATCTGTTCCGCTTTACCGTCAAACACAGCCTGATCTTCACCTGCATGGTGGGCCTGATCACCACGCTGCAGGCCTACGTTTTAACCTGGATGATCCCGTGATAGTGATGCCTAAACGCCTGGCCGACGACGTGGCGCGTCGCGTCCGGGCGCTGATTGAAGAACAACAGCTGGAGGCGGGCATGCGACTGCCCGCTGAACGCCAGCTCGCCGCCCAGCTCGGCGTCTCGCGCAATTCCCTGCGCGAAGCGCTGGCGATGCTGGTCAATGAAGGCGTGCTGCTGAGCCGTCGCGGCGGCGGCACCTTCGTCCGCTGGCAGCATGAACCGTGGTCGGAGCAAAACATCGTCCAGCCGCTGAAGACGCTGCTGGCCGATGACCCGGACTACAGCTTCGACATCCTCGAAGCCCGCCACGCCATCGAGGCCAGCACCGCGTGGCACGCGGCGATGCGGGCCACCGACGCCGATAAAGAAAAAATTCGTCTGTGCTTTGAAGCGACCCAGAGTGAAGACCCGGATATCGCCTCGCAGGCGGATGTCCGCTTCCATCTGGCCATCGCCGAAGCCTCGCATAACGTGGTGCTCCTGCAAACCATGCGCGGTTTTTTCGACCTGCTGCACTCCTCCGTTAAGCAGAGCCGCCAGCGCATGTATCTGGTGCCGCCGGTGTTTGCCCGCCTGACTGAACAGCACCAGGCCGTTATGGAGGCTATTGTTGCCGGTGACGCCGAGGCGGCGCGGCAGGCGATGATGGGCCACTTAGGTTTTGTCCACGCCACGATTAAACGTTTTGATGAAGACCAGGCCCGCCAGGCGCGAATTACCCGCCTGCCCGGTGACCACAATGAAAATTCCAGGGAGAACTCGTGATGATTATTTCCGCCGCCAGCGACTATCGCGCCGCCGCACAGCGTATCCTGCCGCCGTTTCTGTTCCACTATATCGACGGCGGCGCCTACGCCGAACATACCCTGCGCCGTAACGTCGAGGACCTGTCCGATGTGGCCTTGCGCCAGCGTATTTTGCGCAATATGTCGGATCTGAGTCTCGAGACCACTCTGTTCAATGAGAAGCTGGCGATGCCGACGGCGCTGGCGCCGGTCGGGCTGTGCGGCATGTACGCTCGCCGCGGCGAAGTGCAGGCCGCCGGCGCGGCGGACGACAAAGGCATTCCGTTCACCCTCTCTACCGTTTCCGTTTGCCCGATTGAAGAGGTCGCCCCGACCATCAAACGCCCGATGTGGTTCCAGTTATACGTCCTGCGCGACCGCGGCTTTATGCGCAATGCGCTGGAGCGCGCCAAGGCCGCCGGCTGCTCGACGCTGGTCTTTACCGTCGATATGCCGACCCCTGGCGCCCGCTACCGCGACGCCCATTCCGGCATGAGCGGCCCGAACGCCGCCCTGCGCCGCTACTGGCAGGCGGTGACTCATCCGCAGTGGGCGTGGGACGTCGGCCTTAACGGTCGCCCGCACGATCTGGGCAATATCTCCGCCTATCTCGGCCAACCGACCGGTCTGGAGGATTACATCGGCTGGCTGGCGAATAACTTCGATCCGTCGATTTCATGGAAAGACCTCGAGTGGATCCGCGATTTCTGGGACGGTCCGATGGTGATCAAAGGGATCCTCGATCCGGAGGACGCCCGCGACGCGGTGCGCTTCGGCGCTGACGGCATTGTGGTCTCTAACCACGGCGGCCGCCAGCTCGATGGCGTGCTCTCCTCGGCCCGCGCCCTGCCGGCAATTGCCGACGCGGTGAAAGGCGACATCACTATTCTCGCCGACAGCGGCATCCGCAACGGGCTCGACGTGGTGCGGATGATCGCCCTGGGCGCCGACAGCGTGCTACTGGGCCGCGCTTACCTGTACGCCCTGGCGACCCACGGTAAGCAGGGCGTGGCGAATCTGCTGAACCTGATCGAAAAAGAAATGAAAGTGGCGATGACCCTGACCGGGGCGAAAACCATCCGTGAAATCAGCCGTGATTCGCTGGTGCAGAACGCCGAAGCGCTGCAGACCTTCGATGCGCTGAAGCAGGGCAACGCCGCGTAGGCGGCGTCATTCTCTCCCCTCACCCTAACCCTCTCCCTCAGGGAGAGGGTCGGACCTTTACCCGCGCCCTCCGGTCCACCGACCGGCGCCGGTTTTCCCCCTCTCCCTCAGGGAGAGGGTCGGGGTGAGGGTTCGCCAAATATCTGCTATTCTGCCCCCCGCAATTAAGGGGGCAGTATGCTGAACATCGTGTTATTCGAACCAGAGATCCCGCCGAACACCGGGAATATTATCCGCCTGTGCGCCAACACGGGCTTCAGTCTGCATATCATTGAGCCGATGGGCTTTACCTGGGACGATAAACGCCTGAGACGCGCCGGACTGGACTATCACGAGTTCACTGCCGTGCAGCGCCATGCGGATTACGCGGCGTTTCTCGCCAGCGCGCAGCCACAGCGGTTGTTCGCCCTGACCACCAAAGGCACGCCGGCGCACAGCGCAGTGAGCTATCAGGATGGCGATTTCTTGATGTTTGGCCCGGAAACCCGCGGTCTGCCGGCCAGCATCCTCGATGCCCTGCCGCCAGAGCAGAAAATCCGTATTCCGATGATGCCGGACAGCCGCAGCATGAACCTGTCCAACGCGGTGTCGGTGGTGGTGTATGAAGCCTGGCGCCAGCTGGGGTATCCGGGCGCCGTGTTGCGCAGCTAACCTGAGCCATTCCCGGATGGCGGCGCACCGCGCCTTATCCGGGCTACATATCTGAGCTTAACAGCGGCAAATGGCAATACATCAAATCCCGTCGCCGTACTCGAAGGTGTGGTGGATGCCGTTGAAATGCTGATCCATGTCCATCGCCGGCTTGTCGCTCTCCGGCTTGCCAACGATGCGCGCCGGTACGCCCGCCGCGGTGGTGTGCGGCGGAACCGGCTGCAATACCACCGAACCGGCGCCAATCTTCGCCCCACGTCCCACTTCGATATTACCGAGGATCTTCGCCCCGGCGCCAATCATCACGCCTTCGCGAATTTTCGGGTGACGGTCGCCGCTGGTTTTACCGGTACCGCCGAGGGTGACCGACTGCAGGATAGAGACGTCATCTTCAATCACCGCCGTTTCGCCGACCACAATGCCGGTGGCGTGGTCGAGCATGATCCCGCGGCCGATTTTCGCCGCCGGGTGGATATCCACCTGGAAGGAGACGGAGACCTGATTTTGCAGGAAAATCGCCAGCGCACGTCGGCCCTGAGTCCACAGCCAGTGGCCGATACGGTAGGCCTGCAGCGCATGGAAACCCTTCAGGTAGAGCAGCGGCGTGGAGTATTTATCCACCGCCGGGTCGCGCGTGCGCACCGCCTGAATATCGCAGGCGGCGGAGGCGATCATTTCCGGATCGGCGGCATAGGCCTCTTCCACCACTTCGCGAATGGCGATCGCTGGCATAATCGGCGAGGCCAGCTTGTTGGCCAGCATATAGCTCAGCGCACTGCCCAGATTTTCATGCTTGAGTAGCGTAGCGTGGTAAAAACTGGCGAGCATCGGCTCACAGTCAGCCAGAGCCCGGGCTTCGGCTTTAATATTATTCCAGACGATATCCAGTTCTTCACACGGCATTGCATACTCCAGACGATATGATAATGACCTGCCAGTTCTGCGCTGGCAGGGTCATTCAGGTGACAAAGGAAAGCTAATTGCTGCTGCGCTCGTCCTTGCGGGCGCGACCCAATAAGGTCAATGCTGCCTCGCGCGCAATTTTTCCGCAATACAATACCTGATAAATTTCCTCGGTTATTGGCATTTCGACACCTAAACGCTGTGCCAAAACGCGAACTTCCTTGGTATTGCGGTAGCCTTCGACCACCTGGCCAATCTTGTCCTGGGCGCTCTGCACGTCCATACCCTGGCCGAGCATCATGCCGAAGCGACGGTTACGGGACTGGTTGTCGGTGCAGGTGAGCACCAGGTCACCGAGACCGGCCATGCCCATAAAGGTTTCCGGATCGGCGCCCAGCGCCGCGCCGAGACGGGACATTTCCACCAGCCCACGGGTAATCAGCGCCGTACGCGCATTGGCGCCGAAGCCGATGCCATCCGACATACCGGCCCCGATGGCAATGACGTTTTTCACCGCGCCGCCGAGCTGCACGCCGATAAAGTCCGGATTGATGTAGACGCGGAAACTTTTGCCGCAGTGCAGCAGGTGCTGCAGATCCTCGGCAAACTGCGGATCCGTCGCTGCCAGCGAAATCGCCGTCGGCAGACCGGCGGCCAGCTCTTTGGCGAAGGTTGGCCCCGAGATCACCGCCAGCGGGATATCATCGCCCAGCGCTTCACGCGCCACGTCCTGCAGCAGGCGGCCGGTTTCAGCCTCGAGGCCTTTGGTCGCCCACACCAGACGTGCGTCGGGACGCATCAGCGGTTTAATCTGACGTAATACCTGGCCGAACACATGGCTTGGCACCACGACAAGGATGTCGCGGCTGGCGGCCAGCGCGGTGGCCAGGTCGCTCTCAAGATGCAGCGTATCCGGGAAAGGCACATCGGGAAGGAACGCGGCGTTGCAGCGATCGTGTTGCAGCGTCGCGATATGTTTCGGGTCATGGCCCCAGAGCACAACGTGGTGGCCATTTCTTGCCAGGGTGATGGCAAGAGCGGTGCCGTAAGAGCCGGCACCGATCACAGTCATTGCAGCATTAAGTGCGTTCATCAGGCATCCTGATGTTGTTCAGCACCTTCGCCAGCCTGCTGCTGCAGATAGTTCATAAACAGCGCGTCGAAGTTCACTGGCGCAAGGTTAAGTTGCGGGAAGGTGCCGCGGGAAACCAGGCTGGTGATGCACTCACGCGCGTACGGGAACAGAATGTTCGGGCAGTATGCGCCGAGGCAGTGCGCCATCTGGGTGCCTTCGATGCCGTCGATGGAGAAAATACCGCCCTGCTGTACTTCACAGAGGAACGCGGTTTCTTCGCCCAGCGCGGCGGTCACGGTCACACGCAGCACCACTTCATAAACGCCTTCAGCCAGCTGGGTGGAGGCGGTATCCAGATCAAGTTTAACTTCCGGCTGCCAGTCTTTCTGGAAAACTTGCGGCGCGTTCGGCGCTTCAAAAGAGATATCTTTGGTATAGATACGCTGGATCTGGAAGGTCATTTCGGTGCTGTTTTGTTCTGACATAGTAAAACCCTTTCGTGTTGTCCTTAAATACGCGCTTCCGCCAGGGAAAGCGCGCAAAAATTAGCGCAAGAGGGGATCAAGTCCACCACGTGAATCAAGCGCATACAAGTCGTCACAGCCGCCAATGTGCTGCGCATCAATAAAAATCTGCGGAACCGTCGTCCGTCCGCTGCGCTGGATCATCTCCTCACGCTTCGCGGCATCGCCATCGATCGGCAACTCATGGAACGTTACGCCTTTGCTGTTCAACAGCGCTTTCGCGCGTACGCAGAACGGGCAGGTCGCTTTGGTGTAGATCTCAATATTGGCCATGACTTTACTCCTGTTTTTACCCTGGGGTTTTACGCCGCAGCCTGAGCTTCCCCTCACGTCAGGCATGAAGGGGAAAGCGCAGCGGCATTACCACGCGAGGTAAGTTATTTGCCGCGTACCAGAGGAAGGTTTTCGCCGCTCCAGCCTGCGATGCCCTCTTTCAGTACAAAGACTTTTTCAAACCCGGCTTTGTTCAGCGCGCTGGCTGGCTCTTGCGCCTGCATGCCGGAACCGTCTACCACAATAATGGGTTGCGATTTGTGTTTTTCCAACTCGCCGACGTTATTGGCTTTGATATCGGCAGGCAGCAGGTTGATGGCGCCGGCAATATGGCCTTTACGGAAATCGTCACGCTGACGCAGGTCGACCACCACCGCATCTTCTTTATTGATAAGACGCGTCGCTTCACCACGGGTGATGACTTTAACTTTCGACATCAACCCTTTAAAGGTGGTGAAGAGTACCGCACCCAGCAGCGCGATCCAAGCGATGCTCAGGACCGGGTGACGGCCGATGAATTGCATAATTTCTTGCATGGGGGGTTACAACTCCCGACTAAGTGATAAAAAACCAGGGAAGGAGTATACCTGTGCATTGCGGCAAATACAGCCAGTGAGCGCGATGTAATGTATTTTCTGCGGGCGGTCACGAAAAAAAAGCCGCCTTCATCATCGCCTCTGACGCCGCCCCTTCCCTTTCTTTGATCTTTCACGGGGATTTAAACGATTCAGCTGTAGTAAAATTACGCAAAATTTCTGTCTTTGAGCATGAGGTTGTCGCAATGTCGGTTTCTAAAAAACCTATGGTACTGGTGATTCTGGATGGCTACGGCTATCGCGAAGACCAACAGGATAACGCCATTTACAGCGCTAAAACGCCGGTAATGGACGCCCTGTGGGCCAAACGTCCGCATACCCTGATCGATGCATCTGGCCTGGAAGTCGGCCTGCCGGACCGTCAGATGGGGAACTCCGAAGTAGGCCACGTCAACCTGGGCGCCGGTCGTATCGTCTACCAGGACCTGACCCGTCTCGATGTTGAAATTAAAGAACGCACCTTCTTCGCCAACCCGGTACTCACCGCCGCGGTCGACAAAGCGGTTGCCGCCGGTAAAGCGGTCCACATCATGGGCCTGATGTCTCCGGGCGGCGTCCACAGCCACGAAGATCACATCATGGCGATGGTGGAGCTGGCAGCAGAGCGCGGCGCTGAGAAAATCTATCTGCACGCCTTCCTTGATGGCCGTGATACGCCGCCGCGCAGCGCGGAAAAAACGCTGGCGACATTCGAAGCCAAATTTGCCGCGCTGGGCAAAGGCCGCATCGCGTCTATTATTGGCCGCTACTATGCCATGGATCGCGATAACCGCTGGGATCGCGTGGAACAAGCTTATGATCTGATGACCCTGGCGAAAGGCGAATTCCAGGCCGATACCGCCGTCGCGGGTCTGCAGGCCGCCTACGCCCGTGACGAAAACGACGAATTCGTCAAAGCCACCGTTATCCGCGCCGCCGGCCAGGCCGATGCCGCGATGGAAGACGGCGACGCGCTGATCTTCATGAACTTCCGTGCTGACCGCGCGCGTGAAATCACCCGCGCCTTCGTCAACGCCGACTTCGACGGCTTCGCGCGTAAGAAAGTGGTTAACCTCGACTTCGTGATGCTCACCGAATACGCCGCCGACATCAAAGTCGCCTGCGCTTATCCGCCCGCCTCACTGGCTAACACCTTCGGCGAGTGGATGGCGAAGCACGATAAAACCCAGCTGCGCATCTCCGAAACCGAGAAATACGCTCACGTCACCTTCTTCTTCAACGGCGGCGTAGAAGAGCCGTTTAAAGGCGAAGAGCGTATTCTGATTAACTCACCAAAAGTGGCAACCTACGATCTGCAGCCAGAAATGAGCTCCGCCGAGCTGACCGAGAAACTGGTCGCCGCCATCAAAGGTGGCAAATACGACACCATCATCTGTAACTACCCGAACGGCGATATGGTTGGCCATACCGGGGTGATGGAAGCGGCAGTGAAGGCGGTTGAAGCGCTGGATCACTGCATCGACCAGGTGACTCAGGCAGTGGAATCCGTTGGCGGCCAGTTGCTGATCACCGCCGACCACGGCAACGCCGAGCAGATGCGCGACCCGGCCACCGGTCAGGCGCACACCGCCCATACCAACCTGCCGGTTCCGCTGATCTACGTCGGTAACAAAGCGGTCAAAGCGGTCAATGGCGGTAAACTTTCCGACATCGCCCCGACCATGCTGTCGCTGATGGGAATGGAAATCCCGCAAGAGATGACTGGCAAGCCGCTGTTCATCGTGGAATAATCCTTCCCCATGAGGGGAAAGGCGACGTATTCAACTACATGGATCGCAACGGCAGTTCGATCCGTCCTTTACGCCAGCGCGCTCAGCGCTGGCGTATTGCTGTGCGCGTCATCTGCGCACGCCGACGATCGCGATCAGCTAAAGTCCATCCAGGCCGACATCGCCGCCAGGCAGCGGGCGATTAAGCAACAGCAGCAGCAGCGCGCAAGCCTGCTCGCCCAGCTCAAAGCGCAGGAAGAGGCGATCGCCGCCGCGGCCCGCAAACTGCGTGAAACCCAGGACAGCCTGAACCAGCTCAATAAGCAGATTGACGAGATGAACGCTTCTCTCGCGAAGCTGGAGCGTCAGCGCGCGTCTCAGGAGCGTAACCTCGCTGCGCAGCTTGACGCCGCGTTCCGCCAGGGGCCGCATACCGGCATCCAGATGGTGCTGAGCGGTGAAGAGGGCCAGCGCAATCAGCGGATGCAGGTCTACTTCAGCTATTTCAACCAGGCCCGTCAGGAGACTATCGCGGAGCTGAAGAAAACGCGCGAAGAGATGGCGGTGCAAAAGTCGATGCTCGAAGAGAAGCAGAGCCAGCAGCAGACGCTGGTCTACGAGCAAAAAGCCCAGCAGGCGAAGCTGGAGCAGGCGCGTAACGAACGGAAAAAGACCCTTTCCGGTCTGGAGTCCGCCATTCAGCAGGGTCAGCAACAGTTAAGTGAATTGCGGGCTAACGAATCGCGCCTACGCGGTCGTATCGCCCAGGCGGAGGCTGCCGCCAAAGCCCGAGCCGATCGGGAAGCTCGCGATGCGCAGGCGGTGCGCGACCGCCAGCAGGAAGCATCGCGCAAAGGCACCACCTATAAACCAACGGAAAGCGAGCGTTCGCTGATGTCACGCACCGGCGGGCTGGGCTCGCCGCGCGGCCAGGCGTTCTGGCCGGTTCGCGGTCCGCTCCTTCATCGATATGGCGAACAGCTGCAAGGTGAACTACGTTGGAAAGGGATGGTTATCGCCGCGTCTGAAGGCACCGAAGTCAGAGCCATTGCCGATGGTCGGGTCATTCTGGCCGACTGGCTGCAGGGCTATGGTCTGGTGGTGGTGGTCGAACATGGCAAAGGCGACATGAGCCTGTATGGCTATAACCAAAGCGCGCTGGTCAGCGTCGGTACGCAGGTTCGTGCCGGTCAGCCTATCGCGCTCGTAGGCAGCAGCGGCGGTCAGGGCCGTCCGTCGCTCTATTTCGAAATTCGCCGCCAGGGTCAGGCGGTCAATCCACAGCCGTGGTTGGGAAGATAAGTTTTGCTTCAATTTCGCGCAATTGCTCTTGCCGTAGCCGGTTCGCTGGCTCTGGCGGCGCCAGCGTTCGCTGGCAAACTCTCCATCGTTATTGACGATTTTGGCTACCGCCCGCAGACCGAGAATCAGGTGCTGGCGCTGCCGTCAACTATCTCCGTCGCCGTGCTGCCGAACGCGCCGCACGCCCGGGAAATGGCCACGAAAGCGCATAATCTGGGCCATGAAGTGCTCATCCACCTGCCGATGGCGCCGCTCAGCAAACAGCCGCTGGAAAAAGACACCCTGCGTCCCGAAATGAGCAGCGAGGAGATCGAGCGCATCATTCGCGAGGCTTACGGCAAAGTTCCCTACGCCGTCGGGCTGAATAACCATATGGGCAGCGCGATGACCTCCAACCTGTTTGGTATGCAGAAGGTGATGCAGGCCCTGGAGCGCTACAATCTCTATTTTCTCGATAGCGTCACCATCGGCAACACCCAGGCCATGCGCGCCGCGCAGGGCACCGGGGTGAAGGTGATTAAGCGCAAGGTGTTTCTTGACGATACGCAGAATGAAGCCGATATCCGCAACCAGTTCAATCGCGCCATCGCCCTGGCGCGGCGCAACGGTTCGGCGATAGCCATTGGCCATCCGCATCCGACGACGGTGCGGGTGCTGCAGCAGATGGTCTATAACCTGCCGCCGGATATCACGCTGGTGCGCCCGAGCAGCCTGCTCAACGAGCCGCAGGTCGACAACTCGACGCCAAACTACGCTCAGCCGCCCGCGCAACAAACGCCGCCGCAGCAGCAGAAGCCGCGTAATCCGTTCCACGGCGTGAAGTATTGCAAGCCGAAGCGCCCGCTGGAGCCCGTGAACGCCAGCCGCTTCTTCACTATCCTCAGCGACAGCATCAGCCAGAGCGCGCTGGTCCAGTACTATCGCCTCAAATGGCAAGGCTGGGACAATCCCGGCAACTAGACCACTCAGGGGTCCGTTCGCTTTTGCGCGACGGGCGCCTGGTTATCTTCGTGGGCGTACCACGCCTTAAAATATTTGAGAAAGCTGTAAAACGTGGCGTACAGGCCGGTGACCACGCCGACTTTGCCATAGCGCCACGCTCCGCTAAAGAGATACCACTTAAAGAAAGCGCCAATGGCGCTGACGATCCCCCGCGTCAGCGAAGGTTTGATCTGCTGGTACTTCACCAGCCGGGTGGTATAGCTGTTCAGCTTATTAAACACTTCATGCAGCGAATAAAAGGTGTCATGGCGTACAAAGCCCGGCAGCCTGACGGAGCGTGCGTGTCCGACCACCTGGTCATCCACCGGCCGGTCGTTAAACCGCGCCTGCTGGCGGTTAAAGAGACGCACCGGGTAATCCGGCGAAGAAATAGGGTAGATCGTCCGCACCTGCGTGCCGAGCACAAACCAGTAGCGCGGCAAACGCCAGGCGCAGGTTGGGTCTGGCTCCTCGCCCGCTTTTAACGCCTGAATGGCCGCCACTACGTCATTATCAAGAATCTCATCGCTATCCATACACAGCACCCAGTCATGGCTGGCCAGCCCGATGGCATAGTTCATCTGGGCGCCGTGGGCTTTATAGGCATGATGATGGACGGTGAGACCAAACTGCTGACAAATAGAGACCGTTTCGTCGGTGCTGCCGGAGTCGACGACGATACATTCATCGGCCACCTTCAGCAGCGGCGGCAGCACCTCCATCAGCAGGCGCGCAGAGTTACAGGTCAGTAAGCATACGGAGAGTTTAAGCATGATAGTTACAAAGTTAAACCGCGACTAAACACACTGTATAAGCGAATAACCGTAAAATCGATGTAGAAATTGTGCGCTTAATATTAAGCAGGCTAAAAATGTTATCCAAATCTAAATTAAGGCGCCCGCAGGCGCCTTTTTTGCTGATTTTTACAACAGTCCGGAGGCGTTATTCCCAGCTCAGAACCACTTTACCGGACTGGCCGGAGCGCATCGCGTCAAAACCTTTCTGGAAGTCATCAATGCCGAAGCGGTGGGTGATGATCGGTGAAAGATCCAGACCAGACTGGATCAGCGCCGCCATTTTGTACCAGGTTTCGAACATTTCGCGACCATAGATACCTTTAATAAACAGCCCTTTGAAGATGACCTTGGTCCAGTCGATGGACATATCCGACGGCGGAATGCCCAGCATCGCGATACGGCCGCCGTGGTTCATGGTATCCAGCATGCTGCGAAACGCCGGCGGCGCGCCGGACATCTCCAGACCCACATCGAAACCTTCGGTCATGCCCAGCTCGGCCATCACGTCATTGAGGTTCTCTTTGGCCACGTTCACCGCGCGGGTGACGCCCATTTTGCGCGCCAGCTCCAGACGGTACTCGTTAACGTCGGTGATCACCACGTTACGCGCGCCGACGTGTTTCGCCACCGCCGCCGCCATCACGCCGATCGGACCGGCGCCGGAAACCAGTACATCTTCCCCGACCAGATCGAAGGAGAGCGCGGTGTGCACCGCGTTGCCGAACGGGTCGAAGATAGACGCCAGGTCATCAGAGATATTGTCGGGGATTTTAAAGGCGTTAAAAGCCGGGATCACCAGATACTCGGCAAAGCAGCCCGGGCGGTTAACGCCCACGCCGATGGTGTTGCGGCACAAATGGGTGCGGCCCGCGCGGCAGTTGCGGCAGTGGCCGCAGGTGATATGCCCTTCGCCGGAGACGCGGTCGCCAATCTTAAAGCCGCGCACTTCCTGACCAATCCCCACCACTTCGCCGACGTATTCGTGACCGACCACCATCGGCACCGGAATGGTCTTCTGCGACCACTCATCCCAGTTGTAGATGTGCACGTCGGTTCCGCAAATAGCAGTCTTGCGGATTTTAATCAGCAGATCGTTATGGCCGACTTCCGGTTCCGGTACGTCGGTCATCCAGATGCCTTCTTCCGCTTTCAGTTTGGATAACGCTTTCATCTCACACCCTTATTAGGCGATGACGCCCAGTTGTTTGCCGATGCGGGTAAAGGCTTCCACCGCACGCTCAATTTGTTCAGGGGTATGCGCCGCCGACATCTGGGTGCGAATACGCGCCTGGCCTTTCGGTACCACCGGATAGAAGAAGCCGGTGACATAGATCCCTTCTTTCTGCAGCTCGCGGGCAAAGTTCTGCGCCACCACCGCTTCACCCAGCATCACCGGAATGATGGCGTGGTCGGCGCCCGCCAGCGTGAAACCTGCCGCGGTCATTTTTTCGCGGAACAGACGCGCGTTAGCCCACAGCCGATCGCGCAGGTCTGCCCCCTCTTCAACCATCTCCAGCACTTTGATGGAGGCGGCCACAATGGCCGGCGCCAGAGAGTTGGAGAACAGATACGGACGGGAACGCTGGCGCAGCCACTCAACCACCTCTTTGCGTGCGGCGGTGTAGCCCCCGGAGGCGCCGCCCAGCGCTTTACCCAGCGTGCCGGTGATGATGTCGACGCGACCCATCACGTCGCAATATTCATGAGAGCCGCGGCCGTTTTCGCCGACGAAGCCGACGGCGTGGGAGTCATCGACCATCACCAGCGCATCGTATTTATCCGCCAGGTCGCAAACGCCTTTCAGGTTGGCGATCACGCCATCCATTGAGAAGACGCCATCGGTGGCGATCAGCACGTGACGCGCGCCGGCCTCGCGCGCTTCTTTCAGACGCGCTTCCAGCTCCTGCATGTCGTTGTTGGCATAGCGGAAGCGCTTCGCTTTACACAGGCGCACGCCGTCGATGATCGAGGCATGGTTCAGGGCGTCGGAGATAATGGCGTCTTCCGGCCCGAGCAGCGTTTCAAACAGGCCGCCGTTGGCGTCAAAGCAGGAGGAATAGAGGATCGCGTCTTCCATACCGAGGAAATCGGCCAGCTTCTTCTCCAGCTGCTTATGCGTGTCCTGGGTACCGCAGATGAAGCGCACCGAGGCCATCCCGAAGCCGTGGCTGTCCATACCGGATTTCGCTGCGGCAATCAGTTCCGGGTGGTTCGCCAGACCCAGATAGTTATTGGCGCAGAAGTTAATCACATGGCTGTCGCCGACGGTAATGTCCGCCTGCTGCGCCGAGGTGATGATCCGCTCTTCTTTGAACAAGCCTTCGGCCCGAGCGGTTTCCAGATTACTCGTTAACTGTTTGTAGAAATCACCACGCATTGCAACTCTCCAGATTCGGCAAAATTTGGCACATATTACCCAAAGCTATACGCTGATACGAGATGATGCAGGCCTGAATGAATTATTTGCAGCATAAATCACGTCAGCCCAGCACCTTATTCTGCGAATGGCTGTAGGCTTGCTCATGTGGTGATATGATATGAGCATTCATGCCCGGATTGTCTTCGGGCTCCCAACTTCAAAGGTACAGTTATGATCATCGTTACCGGCGGCGCAGGCTTTATCGGCAGCAACATCGTTAAAGCGCTGAATGACAAAGGCATCACCGACATTCTGGTTGTCGACAATCTGAAAGACGGCACCAAGTTTGTGAATCTGGTTGACCTGAACATCGCTGACTACATGGATAAAGAAGACTTTCTGATCCAGATAATGGCGGGTGAAGAGTTCGGTGAAATCGAAGCGATCTTCCACGAAGGCGCGTGCTCTTCCACCACAGAGTGGGATGGCAAGTACATGATGGATAACAACTATCAGTACTCTAAAGAGCTGCTGCACTACTGCCTGGAGCGCGAAATCCCGTTCCTGTACGCCTCTTCCGCCGCCACCTACGGCGGACGCACCAGCGACTTCATCGAGTCCCGTGAGTACGAACAGCCGCTGAACGTCTACGGCTACTCCAAATTCCTGTTCGACGAATACGTCCGCCAGATCCTGCCGGAAGCCAATTCGCAGATCGTCGGCTTCCGCTACTTCAACGTCTACGGGCCGCGCGAAGGCCACAAAGGCAGCATGGCGAGCGTCGCTTTCCACCTCAACACCCAGCTGAATAATGGCGAAAGTCCGAAACTGTTCGAAGGCAGCGACGGCTTCAAGCGCGACTTCGTCTACGTGGGCGACGTGGCAGACGTCAACCTGTGGTTCTGGGAAAACGGCGTGTCCGGGATCTTCAACCTTGGCACCGGCCGCGCGGAATCCTTCCAGGCGGTTGCCGATGCGACCCTAGCTTTCCATAAAAAAGGCAGCATTGAGTACATCCCGTTCCCGGACAAACTGAAAGGCCGCTACCAGGCATTCACCCAGGCCGATCTGACTAACCTGCGCAAAGCGGGCTATGACAAACCGTTCAAAACCGTTGCCGAAGGCGTAACGGAATATATGGCCTGGCTGAATCGGGATGCGTAAGAGATAACATGAAAATTCTGGTGGTAGGCCCGTCTTGGGTGGGCGACATGATGATGTCGCAAAGTCTTTATCGTACGCTCAGGGCGCGCTATCCCCAGGCGATTATCGACGTGATGGCGCCAGCCTGGTGCCGTCCGTTGCTATCGCGCATGCCGGAAGTGAATGAAGCGATCCCGATGCCGCTGGGCCACGGCGCGCTGGCTATCGGCGAACGCCGCAAGCTCGGCCACAGCCTGCGCGAGCGTCGCTACGATCGCGCTTACGTGCTGCCGAACTCGTTTAAATCGGCATTAGTCCCCTTCTTTGCCAACATCCCGCTGCGCACCGGCTGGCGCGGCGAGATGCGCTACGGTCTGCTCAACGACGCCCGGGTGCTGGACAAAGACGCCTGGCCGCTGATGGTGGAACGCTACGTGGCGCTGGCCTACGACAACGGCGTGATGCGCTGCGCCAAAGATCTGCCGCAGCCGCTGCTGTGGCCGCAGCTGCAGGTCAACGATGGCGAAAAATCACAGGCCTGCAACGCCTTTAATCTCTCAAACGAGCGGCCGATCATCGGCTTCTGCCCCGGCGCGGAATTCGGTCCGGCCAAACGCTGGCCGCACTATCACTACGCCGCGCTGGCGAAAAAGCTTATCGACGATGGCTATCAGATTGCGTTATTCGGCTCGGCGAAAGATAACGAGGCCGGCAAAGAGATCATCGCCGCCCTCAGCAGCGAGCAGCAGGCCTGGTGTCGTAATCTGGCGGGTGAAACCCAGCTGGAGCAGGCGGTCATTCTGATCGCCGCCTGTAAAGCTGTAGTGACTAACGATTCGGGGCTGATGCACGTCGCCGCCGCGCTGGACCGCCCGCTGGTGGCGCTGTATGGCCCGAGCAGCCCGGACTTCACCCCGCCGCTGTCGCATAAAGCGCGGGTTATCCGCCTGATTAGCGGCTACCACAAGGTGCGCAAAGGCGATGCCGCGGAAGGCTATCATCAGAGCCTGATCGACATCACCCCAGAACGCGTCCTGCAAGAGCTGAACGAACTGTTAGCGGAAAAAACCGAGCACGAGGAAGCGTAACGGATGCGGGTATTGATCGTAAAAACCTCGTCCATGGGCGACGTGCTACACACGCTGCCCGCGCTAACCGACGCTGCGCAGGCCATCCCCGGCATTCGCTTCGACTGGGTGGTTGAAGAGGGTTTCGCGCAGATCCCCTCCTGGCATGAAAGCGTCGAGCGGGTGATCCCGGTGGCGATTCGCCGCTGGCGTAAAGCCTGGTTTTCCGCGCCGATTAAAGCGGAGCGTCAAGCCTTCCGCGAGGCCGTTCAGGCGGTAAAGTATGACGCCATCATCGACGCCCAGGGGCTGGTGAAAAGCGCCGCGCTGGTTACTCGCCTGGCGCACGGCGTCAAGCACGGTATGGACTGGCAAACGGCCCGCGAGCCGCTGGCGAGCCTGTTTTACAACCGCCGCCACCATATCGCGAAACAGCAGCACGCAGTGGAGCGTACCCGTGAGCTGTTCGCCAAAAGCCTTGGCTACGCGAAACCCCAGACTCAGGGGGATTACGCCATTGCGCGCCATTTCCTGCAGCACGAGGCTAGCGCTGCCGCGCCCTATCTGGTGTTTCTGCACGCCACCACCCGCGATGATAAGCACTGGCCGGAAACCCGCTGGCAGGAGCTTCTCGATCTGCTGGCCGACAGCGGCGTCCGCATTAAGCTGCCGTGGGGCGCCCCGCACGAAGAGGCGCGGGCAAAACGACTGGCGGAAGGCCGGGAGTATGTTGAAGTGCTGCCGCGCATGAGCCTTGAGCAGGTGGCGCAGGTTCTGGCCAGCGCCCGGGCTGTCGTCTCGGTCGATACCGGACTGAGTCATTTGACCGCCGCGCTGGATAAACCGAACTTCACGCTCTACGGCCCGACCGATCCGGGGCTGATTGGCGGATACGGTAAAAACCAGCATATCGTCAGGCCGGAAAACAGCACCAGCACCAGCGATATTCCGGCCAGCCGGGTTCATCTTCTCCTGCAAAATCAGGGGCTGCTCTGATGGGATCCCTGTTTAAACAGATCTACCGCTATACGCGCCCTCGCGCTTATCGCCACAATGAAAATCTGTGGCCTTTTACCCGTATTACGCGCGCGCCAAGCGGCGAAATCAGCGCGTTACGCTATAAAGGGAAAACGGTGCCGCTGGTCAGCCTGAGCGCGCTGAAAAACAGCATGCAGGGCGAAGTCCTGCTGACCGCCACCGGCCCCTCAACCCGCAATATCGATTTTTCCCTGTTGTCGAAAACGATCCCGGTGATGGGCGTCAATGGCGCCTGGCATCTTGCCGACCGGCTACACTTTTCGCTCTATACCATCGTCGACATGGAATTTTTCGATAAGAAGCCTGATATTATCCGCGCCATTGTCAGCCAGCCGGAGATTCTGCTGTTCACCACCATGCACGGGATCGCCAAAATCCTCGATCGCTATGGGGACGCACTACGCTGCCGTTTGGCGTTGATTGAGGACGGTTGCTATAAGATTTACCAGCCGAAAGTCGCCAGCGAAGCGATAAAGCGCACTTACCAGCAGAATGCGGCGATGTGCTTTCATCCTCAGCGCCCGGATATCTGTTTTAGCACCGATATTCGCCAGGGCATCTTTGATGCCGGCACGGTGGTCTACTGGGCGCTGCAAATTCTCGCCTGGCTGGGCTTCAATACTATCCTGGTGAGCGGCCTGGATATGACCAACTTTAACCAGCCGCGATTCTACGAAACACAACAAGAAAAATTGCCTTCTTACCTGGCAACAAAAGTGGATACCCTCGTCATGCCATCCTTTGCGCATGCCGCGCAGGTACTGCAGCAACGTCAGATTCGGGTGATTAATTTTTCCCCAGAAAGCGCTGTGCCGGATACTATCTTCGAAAAGGTTGCGTTTAATGAGTACTTTAAAAGTGAGTAACTTCGCCAGACAGGGTTACTCGATTGTCTTTCCTTTGTTTTTATTTTTCAGCGCGATTTTTTGCATGTCCACCCGGACCAATAATCTGCTGCATTTATCGATCCTGCTGCTATTGCTGTCGCTGGTACGCCAGGAAAACCGCCAGGCGCTGGCCGGGTTGTTACGCGAGCAGTGGCAGACCTGGACGCTGCTGGCAGCTTTCTTTATCTATTACGCCCTCAGTAACCTGTGGGGACATACGCCACAGCATATTGACTCGCCGATCACCCACGGCGTGTATCTGACGGGGTATCTGTTGCTGATGACGATGCTGCTCAGCGACGAACGAACCCGCCGCCTGGCCATGCTGGCGGTGGTTGGCGGGATCACCGTGCTCTCCCTGTGGACGCTGATTATCGACCACACGCTGGTCCTCACTGCACGAGCGGTCTCCCCCGAGAACCCCGGGCCAACGAACGTTATCGATCTTGCCGGTTACTGCGGCATCGGCATTTTAATCTGCGGCATGCTACTGAAAGAAAAAGCCAGCCACTGGCTCTATCTGCCGGTGGTCATCATGCTGGTGATGCTGCTGCTCACCCAAAGCCGTGGGCCGATCATCGCCCTGGTGCTGGCGGTCGGCTGCACGTTGCACCTGCACGTCTTCACCCGCCGCAACCTGCTGATCGCCGCGGCGCTGGCTGTGCTGGTAGCGCTGCTTTTGGTCATGACGCCGGTGGGCGACATGCTGCTCGCCCGTTTCGAAGAGCTTGGCACCCAAAGCGGGCTGCGCCTGAGCATCTGGCATCATACGCTGTCGGAGATGGCCAGCCAGCCGTGGCTGGGGCGCGGCTTCAGCTATGAACTGGATTTCATCAACTACAGCGGCGAGCACATCACTACCACCCACAGCGTGTATATGGGTGCCCTGCTGAAAGGCGGCATCGTGGGGTTACTGCTGCTGCTGGCGGTCATTGCCTGTGGGCTATGGCAGGCGTGGCGCAAGCGCCGCACCGACAGCCGCTACAGTCTGGCGATCCTGTTTTACGCGCTGGTGTTTATGGCCTCGCAGGGGATGTTTATCATCAGCAACCCCCGGGAAACCTGGGTGCTGTTCTGGCTGCCGCTGGGCATCGCGCTCAGCAAAGGGCTGGCGGAAAAACGCTAACAAAAAGGGCCGTCAGCGGCCCTTTTTTATATTCACTTTTAAATCAACTGCGGGCGGCGACCAGCCGGTCGGCCTGCTCTTTAATCACGGGCCACACTGACTCAATCGCCACATCGGCGACATTCGCTTCTTCACAGACGATCTGTTTCGCCTTGTCATAGCCCGGCGCCCAGATGTGATAGCCGGGCAGCCCGGTATCCTTGAGTTTGCGCTTGTTATAGACCGCCACCATCGGTTTATCGAAGGCCCGGGCGATATGCACGATCGAGGTGTCTGGCGTAATGACTAAATCACAGCTGCGGATCACTTCGACGGCGGAGTTGATGGTACTGTCGGCGATATACAGCGCCATATCCAGCCCCAGCTGGCGGATTTTCTCACTACGCCCCACCATCACGATACAGACCCGGTAAGGTAGGGCGCGTAACCGCTCGACCAGGGTCGCCACCTGGTGACGACAGAAGTCTTTATCCTCAGACGCGGTAAAAGGGTTAATGGCGATACGCAGTTCGACCTCTCCGGCCTGGGAAAGCAAGCGAGCCACTTTCTCCCGCTCATGGCGGCAGCCGGGGAGATGATAGTGATACGGGTGGTCGTCAACGATGCCAAACAGTTTCACCACCTGTTTATAGCGCTGGGAAATATGGCTGTTGCTGTCAAAAAAAGCGATCGAATGATCGTAAAGTTTATATTGATCTTTATTAAAACCAATCACGCTGGCCGCCCGTAAATCGGCGAGTAATTTAAAGCGTTCATAGCTGGTGACGTCATCAAAATCGATAACTGCATCAAAACCTACCGCCCGCAACGTATTTAAGGACATGCGCGGCCGATATAAATATACTTGCTGAATGAATTCTGAGCCTGCTAATATTTCGCAGCATATTGGTCCGGTTAACACCGAAACCTGATATCCCCGTTCGGCCAGTATTCTGGCGCAGCCGGTCGTGACCACCATATCCCCGACTTTATCGTCCAGGCGCAATAGCAGTACGCGGCGGACAGCCGCTGGGTCGAAGGCTTTACGCGCCGGCTTATTTCTGTATCGATAGTTAATTAAATTAAATTTAATGCCGCGGAAAAAAGCATTCTTTTTCCGCGTTAATTGTTTAAGGATACGCATACGGTACCTTGAGCTGTGTTAGCGCTGTGTGATTTTCCGCTGGTAATATTCTGCCAACGTCATGCCCTTCACCTGCGGCGCCAGCCAGCTAAAAAAGGCTTCAAGGTCAGCGTATAAACGCTCAATATCCCGTTCATTCTGGAACGTGGGGCTGCCGCCGGGCATATACTCTGAAGAGTGGAGCATATATTCCACGTAGTCATTGCCCTGCGTCAACGTTTGTTCGACGACTTTTTTCATCGTCTCCACGTTGCCGCCCATCGGACGCAGCCAGTGTACGGAGGGGGAACGCACTTTACCCCGCAGGCGATCGTAGCCCTGCTTCACGCTGTTCATCCACGCTGAGTGCTTGTACTGAATGCTCATCGGCACTTCCAGCAGCGGAGAGTGGCCTTCGCGGCTGATATCATTTTCATCGAGAAAATAGGCATGCTGCGGGAAGCGGCGATAATCGGTCCCGCCATCGCCCTGCGGCGCTCCCTTGGCGGTCTTCCAGTTCACCCGCGGGGTCACCGAGCAATCCACCTGATAACCGTGCTCCACCAGCAGACGCGCATAGCGCTCGTCAAAGGCCCAGCGCCCGGCGCGATGGCTGACCATTTTAGTCTGGAAAGTATCCTCCAGCAGATGCGTCATATAGTCGACCTTCTCACGCATCATGGCATCGCTGTATTCAATGAGATAAGGCTTATGCCGCCAGTCATCGGCGGTCAGCGGCTCGGTCGGCGGGCTGTTCCACGCATGCAGATGCATGCCGACTTCCGCGGTGCCGCGGGCAATCACGTCTCTGGCGAATTCGATATAAAAGGGGTCGATGGCCATTTCATAGTTGGTCAAATAGACCGGTTTAAAGCCATACTTTTCGCAAAGCTGCTGAAAACGCGGGAGATAACGCGCATTCTCGGTGGTGATGCTGTCATGTTTTTTCCAGAGGTTATCGCCCTCTGTATCAATCGTGATGAGAAATGCGGGATTGTGCACGAAAACGTCCTCAGGCCATACGTATCGGGTCATGGTAGAGCAATACAACGCTTCTCTCAATCTGTCTGATCCCCTAGAATCGGAACCCTTATCCTGGATGAAGAACAGAGTATGACGCCTGAAACCCTCTCCCGCGGCCCGTTGAACCCGGCGCGGATCCTGGTCATTAAGCTGCGCCATCATGGCGACATGCTGCTGATCACGCCGCTTATTCACGCGCTGAAACAGCAGTATCCCGCCGCCAGCGTGGATGTGCTGCTGTATGAAGAGACCCGGGATATGCTCGCCGCCAACCCCGATATCCATCATATTTATGGTCTCGATCGCCGCTGGAAAAAGCAGGGAAAAAGGCATCAGTTGAAGATGCAATGGCAGCTCATTCAGACGCTGCGTCAGCAGCGATACGACATGGTGCTTAACCTTGCTGACCAGTGGCCGAGCGCGATTATCAGCAAACTGACCGGCGCCGCGACGCGGATTGGTTTTGATTTTCCGAAGCGCCGCCACCCGGTCTGGCGCTATTGCCACACCGCGCTGGCCTCCACCCAACAGCACAACCAGCTGCATACGGTACAGCAGAATCTCTCTATTCTCGCTCCGCTCGGTCTCCCGTTGAACGACGCGCCGGCGCGGATGGGCTACAGCGAAGCAGACTGGGCCACCAGCCACGCCCTGCTGCCGGAGGAGTTCCGGGAAAACTACATCGTCATCCAGCCAACGTCGCGCTGGTTCTTTAAATGCTGGCGCGAAGATCGTATGAGTGCGCTGATCAACGTGCTGTCTGCCGAGGGGTACGCGGTGGTGCTCACCTCCGGCCCCGACGATCGAGAGAAGAAGATGGTGGACACCATCATCGCCGGTTGCCCGCAGGCGCGTCTGCACTCTTTAGCCGGCCAGTTAACGCTGCGCCAGCTGGCGGCGGTGATCGATCACGCCCGCCTGTTTATCGGCGTCGACTCGGTGCCGATGCATATGGCTGCGGCGCTCGGCACTCCGCTGGTCGCCCTGTTCGGCCCCTCGAAGCTAACTTTCTGGCGTCCGTGGCAGGCGAAAGGCGAGGTGATCTGGGCCGGCGACTTCGGTCCGCTACCCGACCCGGATGACATCAACACCAACACCGAAGAACGTTATCTCGATTTAATTCCTACCGACGCCGTGATCGCGGCGGCGAAAAAGGTACTGGCATGAGTAAATTCAGGCTGGCTCTGGTGCGGCAGAAGTACCGCCCGGACGGCGGCGCAGAACGGTTTGTCTCCCGCGCGCTGGAAGCCCTCGACAGCAGTCATCTGCAGCTGAACGTCATCACCCGCGAATGGCAGGGGCCGGTGAAACCGGACTGGCAGATCCATATCTGTAACCCACGTAAATGGGGGCGCATCAGCCGCGAGCGCGGCTTTGCCAACGCCGCGCGCGCGCTCTGGCAGCGTGAGTCTTTTGACCTGGTGCAGAGCCATGAACGTATTCCCGGCTGCGATCTCTACCGCGCTGGCGATGGCGTTCATCGCCGCTGGCTGCAGCAGCGCTCGCGCATTTTACCGGCCTGGAAAAGCCGCCTGCTGTTCGCCGACCGTTACCACCGCTACGTCATGCAGGCGGAGCGCGAGATGTATGAAGACTCACACCTGCGCGGGGTGATCTGCAACGCCGAGATGATCAAGCGCGAGATCATCGAAGACTTTGGCCTGCCGGCGGAGAAGATCCACGTTATTTACAACGCCATTGATAACCAGCGCTTCCTGCCGCCGGACGAAGAGACCTTTGCCGCCTTACGCGCCAAATGGCAGCTACCGCTGCAGGCAACCTGCCTGATCTACGTCGGCTCCGGCTTTGAGCGCAAGGGACTGGCGGCGGCAATCCGCGCCATCGCCCCCACCAATCGCTATCTGCTGGTGGTTGGCAAAGATAAGGATCAGCCGCGCTATCAGGCGCTGGCGAAGAGTCTCGGCTGCGAAGCGCGGGTGCGCTTCTTCGGCATGCAGTCGGAGACGCTGCCCTTCTATCAGATGGCCGATGGTCTGCTGCTGCCCACCCTCTACGATCCGTTCCCCAACGTCATTCTCGAAGCGATGGCCTGCGGTCTGCCGGTGATCACCACCACCGGCTGCGGCGGGGCGGAGTTTATCGTCGACGGCCACAACGGTTACGTCTGCGACGCCCTGGATATCCCGGCGCTGCAGCAGGCGGTGATGGCTCTGCCGCCGCGCGCGCTGGGCTCTGCGCAAGGCGGTCACGCCCGCAAGCGCATCATGGCCTGCACCAGCGAGCGACTCTCAACCCAGCTGCTTTCTCTTTATCAGGATCTGGTGAAATAACGATGCGCATCTTATTTGTGATTGACGGTTTACCCGGCGGCGGCGCGGAAAAAGTGGTCCTGACCCTGGCAGCACAGTTCCTGCGCGACGGCGATCGGGTGTCGCTCATTTCGCTGCGCGATGTCTGCGAGTACCCATTGCCCGAGGGGCTCGACTACCAGGTAGTTGCCGATCGCTGCCGTAAACCGTGGCGCAAGCTGACCGAGCTGTCCCGCCGCGCCCGCCAGCTGGACGCCGCGGTCATCCGGGCCGAACAGCAGGGGCAATTTGACCTCGTGCTTTCCAACCTGCACAAAACCGACCGCATCGTCGCCCGCAGCCGGGCGCTGCGCGAGCGTAACGTCTGGTTCTGCCTGCACGGCGTATTCTCTGCCTCCTATCTCGGGCACCGCACCGGCTTTGACCGCTGGATGAAGCAGCAGAAAATTAAGCGAATTTACCAGGGTCGCAACGTGGTGGCGGTTTCCGACGCCGTGGGACGCGATCTGGTGGAAGCCTTCGCCCTGCGTCCGGCACAGCTGAAAACTATCTACAACCCCTTCGATATCGCCACTCTGCGCGCCGAGGCGGAAGCCGACAGTGAGCGACCGGCCGGTGACTATCTGATTCACGTCGGCCGCTTCCATCCGGGCAAACGCCACGACCGCCTGCTCGAAGCCTATGCGCAAAGCGGCATTGACGCGCCGCTGGTGCTGTTAGGCCAGGGAAAACCGGAGCAAGAGCAGCGCCTGCGCCAGCTGGCCAAAACGCTGCAGGTTGACGATCGGGTATGGTTCAAGGGTTTTCAGAAAAACCCCTTACCGTGGATCAAAGGCGCACGGATGCTGGTTTTAAGCTCCGATAGCGAAGGATTCGGCAATGTGGTGGTGGAAGCGCTGCTGTTGCATACGCCGGTTGCCAGCACCCGCTGCCCCGGCGGCGTCACCGAGATCCTCACCGGCGAACTTGCCCGCGGTCTGGCGGATCTGACCAGTCCGGCGCTGGCTCAGACGATGCAAAGCATTTACCATAACCCGCCGACTATCGACGACGTCGCGCTGGAAAAATTCAGCGTCGTGTCCATTTGTCAGCAGTACCGTCAGCTGCAGCGCACCTGACGCCGTTAGTTAACCAGGATCGAAGATTTATGAGTCAAACGCCTTTATTGAGCATCGTGGCTGCCGTCTACAACGGTGAGAAATTTCTTGCGCAGTTCTTTGAGTGCCTTGAACAGCAGCAGCTGGAAAGCTATGAACTGATCCTGGTGAACGATGGTTCGACGGACAACAGCCTGGCGGTGATCGCCGAATGGCGGGATCGGCTGCAGAACGTCCAGGTACTGGAGCAGGAAAACCAGGGCGTCTCGGTCGCGCGCAATACCGGCCTCGCCGCCGCCAGCGGCAAATATCTGGCGTTTCCGGATATCGACGACAAACTCTATCCGGGCATGTATCGCACGCTGCTGGAGATGGCCGAGAAAGAACATCTCGATATCGCGACCTGCAACGGCACCTACGTGTATGAAAAGCGCCGCGAGAGCCACCCGATCTTCCCGCTGGATCGCCTGCCCTCGACCGGCGTGCTGCCGGGTCATGTCTGGCTCAAGCAGGCCCTGGACTCACGGAAGTTTCTGCACGTCACCTGGCTCAACATCTATCGCCACGACTTTATCCGCCAGCACCACTTCCATTTCGAGCCCGGCCTGCGCCATCAGGATATCCCGTGGACGACAGAGGCGCTGCTGGCCGCGGAGCGCGTGCAGTACACCAGCCAGCAGTTCTATGATTACTACATCCACTCTGAGTCGGTGTCGCATAAGCCGGACAACGACGACACGCTGATGCGTTCGGCGCGCCACTATATGAAGATTCTGGAGATGCTGGAGGCGATCAACCAGCGCTACCCGGATAAAGTGCGCCATATCGCCGCCTGTCGCTGGCAGATCGCCAAAGAAGGCCTGGGGATCATCCACACCTTCGACAGCATGAAAGATGAGTCGAAAAAGCATGTTATTATTAAAGAATTCTTCGACCGCGGTATCTGGCGGTTAATCTGGAAAAACGCCTGTACTTTCCGTTTACGCTGGCGCCTGGGACGCCGTTATCTGCGTATTAAGCGTTATCGCCACGCGGTATAGACCAAAAACCCGCTGTTTCCGCCAAAGAGATAGCTTTACGCGGGCTAAATGCTTAGAATTTGCCCGCCAAAACAGAGAACGGATAAATAGTTTGGAATTGCTTTATACCACCCTACTTTACCTTATTCAGCCGCTGGTGTGGCTGCGGCTGCTGCTGCGCAGTCGTAAGGCTCCTGCCTACCGTAAACGCTGGGCGGAACGCTATGGCTTCTGTCAGAACAAGGTAGAGCCGGATGGCATTCTGCTGCACTCCGTTTCCGTCGGCGAGACCTTAGCCGCCATTCCGCTGGTTCGCGCCCTGCGCCACCGCTACCCTTCTCTGCCGATCACCGTCACCACCATGACGCCGACCGGCTCCGAGCGCGCCATGTCGGCCTTCGGCAAAGATGTCCATCACGTCTATCTGCCCTACGATCTGCCCGGCGCTATGAACCGCTTCCTGGACACCGTTCAGCCGAAGCTGGTGATCGTCATGGAGACCGAGCTGTGGCCGAACATGGTGGCCGCGCTGCATAAGCGTAAGATCCCGCTGGTGATTGCCAACGCCCGCCTGTCCGAACGTTCCGCCAAAGGCTATGCCAAACTGGGCGGCTTTATGCGCCGCCTGTTGAGCCGTATTACGCTTATCGCCGCACAGAATGAAGAAGATGGCAACCGCTTCCTCGCGCTGGGACTGAAGCGCAATCAGCTGGCGGTCACCGGCAGCCTGAAATTCGATATCTCCGTTACGCCAGAGCTGGCGGCCCGCGCGGTGACGCTGCGTCGGCAATGGGCGCCGCACCGCAAAGTCTGGATTGCCACCAGCACCCACGATGGCGAAGAGCAAATTATCCTCCAGGCGCATAAAAAGCTGCTGGAGACCTTTCCGAACCTGCTGCTGATCCTCGTTCCCCGCCATCCGGAGCGCTTCCCTGACGCCCGCGACATGGTGCAAAAAGCCGGAATGAGCTTCACTCTGCGCAGCACCGGCGAGATCCCCTCCTCCAGTACCCAGGTGGTCATTGGCGATACCATGGGCGAACTGATGCTGCTCTACGGCATTGCCGACCTCGCTTTTGTCGGCGGCAGCCTGGTGGAGCGCGGCGGCCATAACCCGCTCGAGCCGGCGGCGCACGCCATTCCGGTGCTGATGGGGCCGCATACCTTCAACTTCAAAGATATCTGCGCCAAGCTGCAGCAGGATGATGGCCTGATCACGGTCACCGACGCCGACTCGCTGGTCAGGGAAGTGTCCACGCTCCTGACCGATGAAGACTACCGCCTGTGGTATGGCCGTCACGCGGTGGAAGTGCTGCACCAGAACCAGGGCGCGCTGTCGCGTCTGCTCAAGTTACTGCAACCTTACATGCCGCAACGGAGTCATTAATGTCGAACCGGCTTTCCGTGGTGATGATCGCCAAAGATGCAGCGGACCTGCTGCCGGATTGTCTGGACTCCGTTAGCTGGGCAGATGAAATCATCGTCCTCGACTCTGGCAGTACCGACAACACCGTCGAGCTGGCCCGCCGCCTCGGCGCCCAGGTCTATACCCATACCGACTGGCGAGGCTATGGTATTCAGCGCCAGCGCGCGCAGGACTATGCCACCGGCGACTGGGTGTTGATGATCGATACCGATGAGCGCGTCACGCCAGAACTCAGGCAGGCTATTCTTAAGGTGCTGGCAGCGCCGCAGCGCGGCGCTATCTACAGCATCGCTCGTCGCAACTACTTTCTCGGACGCTTTATGCGCCACAGCGGTTGGTATCCCGATCGCGTGCTGCGCCTGTACGAACGCGCCCGTTACCGCTATAACGATAATCTGGTCCATGAATCGCTGGATAGCCTGGGCGCTGAGGTCATTCCGCTAACCGGCGATCTCCTGCATCTGACCTGCCGCGACTTCGCTGGCTTCCAGCAAAAACAGCTGGCGTATGCTGCAGCGTGGGCGCTTGAGCGCCACCGCAAGGGCAAGAAGACCTCGATGGCGGGGATTTTCAGCCATACCCTGGGCGCGTTCCTGAAAACGCTGCTGCTGCGCGGTGGGGTGCTGGACGGTAAGCAGGGCTGGTTACTGGCGATGGTCAACGCGCAGTATACGTTTACGAAATATACCGAGCTGTGGGCGCTGAGCCACGGCTACTCGGAGAAAGGGTAATCATGAGCACAAAAGCGATCTATCCGGGTACCTTTGATCCCATCACCAACGGTCATATCGACATTGTCACCCGCGCGGCGAGCATGTTCGATAAAGTGGTGCTGGCTATCGCCGCGAGCCCGAGCAAAAAGCCGATGTTTACCCTCGACGAGCGTATCGCGCTGGCCACTCAGGCAACAGCGCATCTGGTTAACGTGGAGGTTATCGGCTTTAGCGACCTGATGGCCAGTTTCGCCCGCGCGCAGCAGGCCAATATTTTAATTCGCGGCCTGCGGGCGGTGGCGGATTTCGAGTATGAGATGCAGCTGGCCCACATGAACCGCCACCTGATGCCAACGCTGGAGAGCGTGTTCCTGATGCCGTGCAAAGAGTGGTCGTTTATCTCTTCCTCACTGGTGAAGGAAGTGGCGCGTCACCAGGGCGACGTTTCTCATTTCCTGCCAGCTAACGTCCACCAGGCGCTGTTGAATAAGCTGAAGTAACGCATCAGCTGGGGCATGAGCCACGCAGGCTGGCGCTGCACTGCGCCGCCCATCCACACCGGCTCTGTCCCGGTCTTTGTGCCAGGTGGCGCTACGCTGACCTGGCCTACAAACCTTCCTGTTCCTGAGAACTACTTCTGGCACTGACGGCAATAAAAGGTCGCCCGCTGGGCATGTTTGGTCCCGACAACCGGCGTGCCGCAGAGCCGGCACGGTTCGCCCTTGCGGCCATAGACCTGCAGCTCCTGGGCAAAATAGCCCGGCTTGCCATCGCTTTGCAGGAAATCCTTCAGCGTGGTGCCGCCCTGCTCTATCGAACGCAGCAGGACCAGCTTAATCACTTTCACCAGCTGCTCACACTCTTCCCGCGACAGTGAAGAAGCCAACCTGTCGGGATGGATCCCGGCCGAGAACAGCGACTCGCTGGCGTAGATATTGCCGACCCCTACCACCAGCTTGTTATCCATCAGCCAGGGTTTGATCGCAGTTTTTTTCTTCGCGCATTTCTGCTGAAGATAGTCGGCGTTAAATTCATCGCTGAGCGGCTCCGGGCCAAGGTGGGCCAGTACCGGATGGTCTTCCAGCGTTTTGGTCCACAGCCAGGCGCCAAAGCGGCGCGGATCGGTATAGCGCAGCACCTTGCCATTACTCATGACCAGGTCAACGTGATCGTGTTTTTCGGCCGGTAGCTCTTCGCTCAGGATACGCAGGCTTCCCGACATCCCGAGATGAACGATGATCCAGCCGTCCGGCAGTTCCAGAAGCAGGTATTTGGCACGACGCCGCACGCTGAGTACCGGAACGTCGCTCAGGCGATAAATCTCTTCGGAAACCGGCCAGCGCAGCCGTCCATTGCGCACAATGGCGTGCAGAATAGTTGCGCCAACCAGGTGCGGCTCGATGCCGCGGCGGCTGGTTTCAACCTCTGGTAATTCAGGCATGATTTTCCTCATCTACATAGGCAGGCGTCACTATTTTACCTCGTTCAGGAGGCAACGACGCGATTAGTGGAGAAAATTCACGCCAACGGTCATCCGCCTGCCATCAGGCTGCGGTTTAAAGTTCCAGCGCCACAGCATATTGACCGCCTGCGCATCATACTGTTCCACTTCGCTGCTTTTGCTGATGAGAACCAGCGTCGGCATGCCAGTATCATCGATATCAACGGTCAGTTCCGCCCGCCGTTCGTCCGGCCTCTGCGGCGCCTTCCACTCCACGTTGAAGAGAGCGGCATTCAACACCTCATCCCGATCGATATCAACCGTCATGCGCGGCGCTGGATCCAGGGGAGTGACGGTTTCCTGACGATCCAGTTTTTTACTGGCGGGTAAGATCGCCGCGGCCTTCGCCGTATCTTCCCCTTTCGCTCTTTCCCCAAGGATATCGCCATAGTCGGCGTAGACCTTTGCCGAAAGAATCGCCTTACGTGGCCCCATGCCAACCCGCATCAGTAGCTTCGTTTTGATATTCGCTATTTTCTGCTCAGTATCCTCGGTAAGCGGCTGTAGCAGCATGGAAGCGATCATCGCGCCCATATACAGCTCAGGATCGCGCTCGGCCCACACGCTCCCCCAGGCCATCCACACCTGCGGATCCTCTGGCGCCAGCGCCAGCAGCTGCGACCATGCTGCCCGCTTCTCCTCAAAGGAAGCGTAACTTTTTCTGAACGCCAGATCTTTGAGTAGCGGCGCGTAGTACGGGTGCGTCTCCACCAGGGCTTCCATCGCCTCCGTCATTTCAGTAAAGCTTTCCATTCTGCCTTTGGGCGTTTTATCGCGTTTTTTGAGGTAGATAAGCTGTAACTGATGCGCCTCTTCCGCGCTCAGTCTCTGTTGCGGAAACAGCGCTTGCATTCGCGTAAATCGCGCCATCATTTCCTTCCTGGCGCTTTCCATCCCCGTTTTATTATGGCGAGCGGCCAGCCGGGAGATGCGCATCGCCCGCGCCTCCATCTCCCCATAGTATTCTTCCGGCGGTACGCGATCGCTGATAAAGCTCACTGGCATCAACACGCGTTTTCCCTGCCGGTGAGAACCAAAACGCCACTCCTGTGCATAGTGCAGCGCCGCCTGGTCGAACTCGGGAACGCCACTGCTGCATTCAACGACCACGTTTAACAGCTCGCCGCTGGCGTCGGTATCCAGCGAGAGTATGGTCGTCGCTGACTTGATATATTTATGTATCGCCGGATACAGCATCGCCTGCAAACTCTCTTTCCTGATGCCATAGCGCTCCGTATCAATGCTGACGTGGCCAGGAAAGCGTTCGTTAATCGGGCTGACGCTACGCACGGGAGCAGTTTTAAACACGATTGATTTTGCCAAAGGCAGCACCTTGCTCGCTTCACCCTGTTCTGTTGCATACTTATCCAACGGCAAGTCGCAGGAGCGCGTCTGCATCCGCGCCTGCAAAATGAGCAGGATTTGCCGATCTTCCACTGGCATTTGCGCGATGTATGCTGCCAGCCGCTGCTGTAGCGCGGGCTGCCGCGGGCTCTCCTTCAGACCCTCCGCCATTAACAATCCGGTCGTAATGCTCTTTGTGAACGGCTGAAACTGCGATTTTCGTACCCGCTCATCATCGCGGGCCTGGATCAGCGCGACTGCCCAGCCCAGCCAGGCATCCGGGTTTTCCGGCGTGATGGCGATGGCCCGGCGAAACGCCGTTTCCGCTCGCGCTTTATCCGCCTCGCTCGTCAGCGTCAGGATGGCCGTGGCCAGCGTCAGATCGCCCCGGTCCGGCATCCAGGCCAGATAGTCCATCATTTTGGGTAATGCTTTCGCTTCCCGTTCACGATAGCCCAGCGCCTGCTGCCAGAGCGCATCCGCGGCGGCGGCATCTTCGTCATTCCAGCCAAGCGGCAGCGCCGCCAGCGGTTTTTTCTGCGCGAGAAATTGCTCGGTGATGTTGTGCTGATTCAACGGCCCCCCACGCAGCGCTATCTGAATAAAACGAGCATGGCGGTCATAGAGAAAATCGCTCCAGGCGGGCGTTTCCAGCTGATTCATACTCTGCCAGCGCCGCTGGTTTTGTTCGCCAAAAGGCACCTTGCATAAGGTAATGCCGATGACAAAAACAATCTGCGCCACAGCAACAATCAGATAGCCTTTATTGTGTCGGGTAACCGCCACCCACATCAGAGCGGAAAAATAGATCGTTCCCCCCAGCCACAGGCCATAGAGATATAAACGCTGGGGATCATTGAGCGCGGCAGGTAACAACGGCAGCTTATCCATTAAGCGAAATGGCGCGGACCACAGCAAGGAGACGAGTTCCGGCGCCACAAAAGCCATCAATAACGCGAAAAAGAGAATGAGATATCTTAATTTCAGCGTCATTTATGGCTGACTCCGAATAATGGACCGGAGTATCAGCGCCGCCACCCAGATAAAAATAATCAGTAACGCCGCAATATCGAACCATGCTGGACCAGAGCCGTTGAGCCGGGCAAAACTGCGCGCCAGCCCCCCCATAATCAGCGTACTCATCAGCGCCAGCGCGCCATGCCAGGCAAATGAAGGAACGTTGCTGCGAATACTGCGCCACAGCAGGGTTAACGGCCCCGGCCCGGTAGGTTGACGAGGTACGGCGGCGGCTGGCGCCCTGCGAGGCTTCTGCATTACCGGTGCGACCCGCGGGCGCACGGTTTCCGCTTGCTTACGCTGCTTTGCCTGCTTTATTCCCGCAACAACCTGTTTTTTCCGCGCGCAGACCAGGCATGGCATCCCGGCGAAATGCTGGTGTTTTTGATGACAAAGAATAATTTTTTGCGTGCTACGTAGCGCATAAGGACGCAGCACCTGCGCCCATTCATCGGCGGAAGGTCGTCGGGCGGGCGAATCGCTAAATGCGCGATCGAATAGCTTACGCAGCTCAACCGGCAGCAAATGGTGGGTACTTGCCGGCACCGGTGAGATAGTCGTTGCTGCGTTGATCCCGTAGGCGTAGCAGCCAGCGGCGATACGGCCGGGTAAATCATCCGGTACCTTCGCCATTTGCGAGCGACCGCTGTAGGGATGAATACCATGGTTGAGCAGTTGGAAAATGATCACCGCCAGCGAGAAACGATCCTGCGCTTCTTCCTGCTCACCGGGCACCTGCCCAATACGCTGAAACTCCGGCGCCAGATAATCCGGCGTGAACTGCCCTGCAGGGAAACGCTCTCCCTCGCCCTGAATGCTAAAGCCATCGCAGTCCAGCAGCGCGATATAAAGGCTGTCGCGATAGAACCGCAGGTTGACTGGCTTCATGTCGATAACCCGGTGCTGTCGCGCATGCAGCGTAGAGACCAGGGTAGCAAGGTTACAAGCCAGGCTCACTTTCGCACCGATGCCTTCCGGCAGATGGTGCGCCTTCGCCTGCCGCGCCTGTAAAATATACTCCAGCTCAATGGTGCGCTGGGTGTCGAGAACCGGCATGACAAAGCCCACTACGCGCTTGCGCTCGTCGTAGAGCAAATAGTCGGGCCATGCCAGCTGGACAATCGACTCACCTTCCGCGGGGGCGGGGATCTCAGGCCGCTGCGCCAGCATGGCGCTGAGCTTGCGTTGGTAGTAAGCGGTATCGGTCTGCGGATGGTAAAGTTTAGCAACGCGGGAAGGGTCATCCGCCAGGAAATAAACACTCCCCGCGCCGCCGCTCTTGATCAGTTTCCCCAGACGTACCGTGCGGCGCTGTCCGTCATAGCAGGCTGGCAGCTTTTTATGCTTCATGACGCAGGGCTACCAGAAGTGTCTTGTCATCACCGGTTATCGCCCAGGTGCGCGGGTCGTCCAGTGTGGCGCGCAGCGCTTCGCTTCCTTCAGCCTCTGAAACCTGCTGCACATAACGCAAAACCGGATCGATAAACGGAGAGAACAGCGCATCCCCACGCCGATTGAGCGCGAACGGCTGCACGCCGTCAGTCATCATCACCAGTCTCGTGGCTCTGCCAGAAAACTGGCTGATATGTAAATGCTCCCGCCAGTCGTCGCTGGTCAGGAACCAGGTCTGGTTAGCGTATTCGCCGTTTTCAGGCAGGGAGAAGTGCTGTTCGGCATCCAGGCTTAACGCCGCAGCGCCATCGCCAATATGCACTATCACAGAGGCGGTCTCTCCCAGCCAGGCAGCCAGAACGGTACAGGCAAAATCGCCCGCGGAAATTTCCCGCGCCTGCGCCTGTAGCAGCACGGTCTCGCGCACACTACCGAGCAGCGTCGCCAGCTGATTTTCATCCGGCGCCGTGATGAATGTCGCCAGGCGATCGGCCAGCGCATGCGCGACCAACGCTGCGCCCTGCTCGCTATACGCGGCAGAGCCTGCGCCATCGCATACCACGGCGACAAGCCGATCGCCCAGATGGCGATAGCAAAAGGCATCCTGGCAGGGAAGTTGATTTTGTCGGTGGCTGCTACCCATGACCGACGCTGCGTATACGCGCCAGTTCATGGTGTCAGACCGAAATTTCGGACCAGCTATCCGTCGGCGGTAGCTGTGCTTTACCGCCCGGTGTCGACTGCGACACCACCTGCATACTGGCGCTGAGCCAGAGGAATAGCTCGCGGAACTGCAATCCCTTCAGCTGCTTCACGCCGTTAATGCCGCTACGGCTGAACTGCCCCATCGACTCAGTTGCTTCGTGTCCTACGCTAATCGGAAACACAGCGACTTTATTTGCCGCCTGCGCATCACGGCACGCCTGCGCTGCCGCCTGCCAGTTGTCGGTGGGCTCGCCATCCGACATTAAAAACAGCCATGGCCGGGTATAGGGGACGCCAGCCGCTTTCAGGCGCTGTTTTTCCGCTTCAATTTCGCCCAGCGCCAGGCTAACGGCCTGCCCGGTGGGCGTCAGGCCACTGGCCTCAAGCTCGGGGGCAATGAAGTCCATCGCATCACACCAGTCGCCATACAGCTCGCATTCATCATAGCCGCCGTATTTGATCACCAGCAGGCGAACGCGCTTAGCGGCGATGACATCCTGCTTAAGTTCCTCTTCCAGCAGCTTTAATCCCTGATTCAGCTGGGCGATTGGCTGGCCCTGCATGCTGCCTGAGCAATCGAGGACCAAAATTAACGGTGTGCGCTGTTCGCTGTTATCGATAAATGAAACATCTGGAATAAAAGAGGCCATAACAATCCCTGTCGCTGGTTTTCTGTACCGGAAGAATAGACAGACTATACAAGCAAGACAAGAAAAACCTTTATATTCATTATGTTAATTGATTTGTAGTAAATAATTAAAAGAGGGATATATGATAAGTTTTGAAGGTGTTTTGCCTGAATAATGGCAATAAAAAACCCCGCCGGGGCGGGGTTTTCATTACAAGAAAGCGAAAATTATTTGATTTTAGCTTCTTTGTAGATAACGTGCTGACGTACAACCGGATCGTACTTTTTCAGTTCCATTTTTTCCGGTTTGGTACGCTTGTTCTTCGTGGTGGTGTAGAAGTGACCAGTACCAGCGGAAGAAACCAGCTTGATTTTCTCACGAATACCTTTAGCCATGATTTATTTCCTCTAAGTACTTAGTACTTTTCGCCACGGGCACGCAGTTCAGACAGAACTGTATCGATGCCTTTCTTATCGATTACACGCATACCTTTAGCAGATACGCGCAGGGTGACAAAACGCTTCTCGCTCTCAACCCAGAAACGGTGAGAGTGCAGGTTCGGCAGGAAACGGCGTTTAGTCGCGTTCAGTGCGTGGGAACGGTTGTTACCGGTCACCGGACGCTTGCCAGTAACTTGGCAGACTCGGGACATGTCTATTCTCCAAAAATCAAATTAGCTCGAGCTTCGTATGGGGTATTGGCGCCTCGTCAGGCTTTACAGCCTGGTCATCGCAGTTCAATGTGAACTCTCGACTGCCAGGCCCAAATGCCAAACCCGAGATTCTCAAAGGTGGCGTAGTATACGCTGACTCGGCGATGTGCTCAAGTCCCGAACAGACAAAGATCCCGAAGGATCGCCAGTTCGGGGCTAAATCCAGCCACGCTCGGCAAAAGATACATACGCACCGCGGCCGATAACCAGATGGTCAAGCACGCGTATCTCCATGAATCGACAACATTTTACCACCCTTTCGGTAATCAGCCTGTCTGCCTGGCTCGGCTCCGGACTACCGGAGGGATGATTATGCGCAAGGATCACGGCGGCAGCGTTCACTTTGATGGCTTCGCGTACAATTTCTCGCGGATGCACCTCAACGTGGCTAAGAGTACCAGAAAAAAGGCGACTATGTTTCAACACCCGGTTCTGATTATCTAAAAAGATCACCATAAAGATCTCGCGCTCTTCTTCCGTAAGCTGGCTTTGTAAAAATTCCCGCGTCGTCGAGGGACTGACCAGCGCAGCCTCCTCGACCAGCTGTGAGCTAAAATAGCGTCGCGCCAGCTCGGCAATACCCTTCAGTTGCGCATATTTCGCCAGCCCCAGTCCATCCACGGCAATCAGCTGCGCTTTATCCGCGGAAAGCAGAGCGTAGAGCGAGCCAAAACGCTGCAGTAACGCCTGCGCATAGCCGAGCACATCCTGACGACGCGTGCCGACGCGCAGAAACAGCGCCAGCAGCTCAACATCCGTTAGCGCTTCGATGCCGTACTGCAACATCTTTTCTCGTGGCATCAGATTTTCCGTTTCGTCCATGCGCCCTCCTGGGTGAATTTGCCTATCCTGGCACAGCCTGACGGCGCTGCCGACCCACTGCTTTTCACCCTGCGTAGCCGCTCGCAAAGTGAATGCCCACCAGAGGCACGACGACGACAGGATTGTGATAAGATGCGCGGATTCTGGTCTACGGCAACAGGAAGACATCATGATGACTCTGGCGGGTAAAAAAATCGTCCTGGGCGTCAGCGGCGGTATCGCGGCGTATAAAACCCCGGAACTGGTGCGCCGACTGCGCGAACGCGGCGCGGAGGTGCGTGTCGCGATGACGGAGGCGGCAAAAGCGTTCATCACCCCACTCAGCCTGCAGGCGGTATCCGGCTATCCGGTTTCCGACAGCCTGCTCGATCCGGCGGCGGAAGCGGCTATGGGCCATATTGAGCTCGGGAAATGGGCCGACCTGGTGATCCTCGCCCCGGCAACCGCTGATTTAATCGCCCGCGTGGCGGCCGGCATGGCCAACGACCTGGTGTCGACGATCTGTCTTGCCACCCCTTCCCCGGTTGCCGTGGTGCCCGCCATGAACCAGCAGATGTATCGCGCGCAGGCCACCCAGCAGAATCTGCGGACGCTGGCTTCCCGCGGCCTGCTGCTGTGGGGACCGGACAGCGGCAGCCAGGCCTGCGGCGACGTCGGCCCGGGGAGAATGCTCGATCCGTTAACCATCGTGGAGATGGCCGCGCAGCATTTCGCCTCCCCTGTCAAAGATTTGCAACATCTCAACCTCATGATTACCGCGGGCCCGACCCGTGAGCCGTTGGATCCGGTGCGTTACATCAGCAACCACAGCTCAGGCAAAATGGGCTTCGCGATTGCCGCCGCCGCCGCGCAGCGGGGCGCGAACGTGACCCTGGTCAGCGGCCCGGTATCACTACCGACACCGCCGTTTGTGCAGCGCATTGATGTCACTACCGCACTGGAAATGGAAGCCGCCGTCCAGGCCGGCGCTCAGCAGCAGCATATTTTTATTGGCTGCGCCGCAGTGGCGGATTACCGCGCCGCCGTCATCGCCGAAGATAAAATTAAAAAACAAGGTGATGAATTAACAATAAAAATGATTAAAAACCCGGATATCGTGGCCGGGGTTGCGGCGCTAAAAGCCCATCGCCCTTACGTCGTTGGGTTTGCCGCCGAAACGAATAATGTGGAAGAATATGCGCGGCAAAAACGTGCCCGCAAAAACCTCGACCTGATTTGCGCTAACGATGTTTCTCAGCCTGATCAGGGCTTTAATAGCGATAACAACGCATTACACCTTTTCTGGCAGGATGGGGAAAAGCGCTTACCACTTGAGCGCAAGGAACTCCTGGGCCAATTATTACTCGACGAGATCGTGACCCGTTATGATGAAAAAAATCGACGTTAAGATTCTGGACCCGCGTGTCGGCCAGCAATTTCCGCTGCCGACCTATGCCACCTCCGGCTCCGCCGGACTTGACCTGCGAGCCTGTCTCGACGACGCCGTAGAGCTGGCGCCGGGTGCAACCACGCTGTTGCCGACGGGCCTTGCGATTCATATCGCCGATCCCTCTCTGGCGGCGGTAATTCTGCCACGCTCCGGCCTGGGCCATAAGCATGGCGTAGTACTGGGCAATCTGGTGGGCCTCATCGACTCCGATTACCAGGGGCAACTGATGGTGTCCGTCTGGAACCGCGGTCAGCAGAGCTTTATTATCGAGCCGGGCGAACGTATCGCGCAGATGGTCTTTGTGCCGGTCGTGCAGGCGGAATTTAACCTGGTGGAAGAGTTTGACGCCACCGACCGCGGCGAAGGCGGCTTCGGTCACTCAGGGCGTAAATAAGCCCAGCAACACGGAACCTGCATCCCAACGCGCATAACGCAATAACATCACCGCAAACTCCGGTTTGCGGTCGCGTTGTGGATGTCTGCCTGACAAGTGCTTATTTTCAGGGGTATTTTAAAACATGGCAGAAAAGCAAACTGCGAAACGGAATCGTCGCGAAGAAATACTTCAATCTCTGGCGCTCATGCTGGAATCCAGCGATGGTAGTCAACGTATTACCACCGCGAAACTGGCGGCTTCCGTCGGCGTCTCCGAAGCCGCGCTGTATCGCCATTTTCCCAGCAAAACCCGCATGTTTGACAGCCTGATCGAGTTCATTGAAGACAGTCTGATTACGCGCATCAATTTGATTTTGAAAGATGAAAAGGACACCACCGCGCGCCTGCGCCTGATCGTTCTGTTGATTCTTGGGTTTGGCGAGCGTAATCCTGGGCTGACGCGTATCCTCACCGGGCACGCGCTGATGTTCGAACAGGACCGGCTACAGGGCCGCATCAACCAGCTTTTTGAACGCATCGAAGTACAGCTGCGTCAGGTGATGCGCGAGAAAAAAATGCGTGAAGGCGAAGGCTACACCCTCGACGAAACCCTGCTGGCCAGCCAGCTGCTGGCCTTCTGCGAGGGCATGCTGTCGCGCTTTGTGCGCAGCGAGTTCAAATATCGTCCGACGGATGATTTCGAGGCCCGCTGGCCGCTGGTCGCCGCACAGCTGCAGTAAATCCTCACATGCAGCCGCCAGGCTGCATGATTCTCCTCGCAATCTGCGTAAGTTTGTTGCAAATCCCAGGGCCATTGGTTGAATTGCCCAATGCGCGTTTCCGCTTTCCTTTCCTACTATCCAGCTTGCTGATCGTTTCACCCCCCCCCCAACACCACCCGACAAGGAGAGATTTGATGGCGACGTCACGGCGGGATTTATTGAAGATAGGCGGGTTGGCAACCGCATCGCTACTAGTCAGTCAAAAAAGCTTCGCAGCATGGGCCCCTTCTGAACGCTATCCTGACCCACGCATCGTGGCCGTCGATGACAGCTTTCGTCGCTATATGCTTGCCAGCGCAAAGGTTGAACGCATCGCCAGCGGCTTCCGTTGGGCGGAAGGCCCGGTCTGGTTCGGCGACATGCGAATGCTGCTGTGGAGCGACATTCCGAATAACGCCATCATGCGCTGGGATGAAATCAGTGGAGAAACCAGCGTCTTTCGCTACCCGGCCAATTATAGCAATGGCCACGCCCGCGACAGACAGGGGCGCTTAATCAGTTGCGAGCACGACACCCGCCGCATTACGCGTACCGAATACGATGGATCTGTCACCGTACTGGCCGATAGCTACCAAGGTAAGCGCCTCAATTCCCCAAACGATATCGTTGTGAAGTCAGACGGTACCATCTGGTTTACCGACCCGCCATTTGGCATCAGCGGCTTTTACGAAGGCCACAAAGCAACGCCAGAATTGCCGCAAAACGTCTATTGCCTGGAGCCGGAAAGCCGCAAACTAAGCGTGGTATTGGGCGACATAAAAGGGCCAAATGGTTTGTGTTTCTCGCCGGACGAAAAGACCCTGTACGTGGTGGAAAGCCGGGCGACACCGAACCGCTTAATTCTGGCGTGGGACGTGGAAGGCAATACGCTGAAAAATAAACGGGTGTATCTCGACTGTGGCAACGGTACCGCCGATGGGATCGCCTGCGACGCAGACGGCAATCTGTGGTGCGGATGGGGAAGCGGAAACGAAGAACTCGACGGCGTGCGGATCTTTAACCCTCAGGGTAAGCATATCGGCACCATTCAACTGCCGGAGCGCTGCGCGAACTTGTGTTTTGGCGGCGAACAGCGCAATCGGCTGTTTATGGCGTCCAGTACGTCAATCTATTCGCTGTACGTCAATGCGCAGGGCGCTAAGCTGGTATAGAGGAAATATCCGGCAGCCGAGGCTGCCGGATGCATCATCAGATGCCGTAGGCTTCACGATAGGCACGAACTGACGCCAGATATTCCGCCATCTCGGGTTTCTCTTCCAGATAAGCAATCAGCTCTTTCAGAGTGATGATTGAGATAACCTGGCAGCCGTAATCCCGCTCCACTTCCTGAATAGCTGAAATCTCGCCGCGGCCGCGCTCCTGACGATCCAGGGAGATCAGTACGCCCGCCAGCTGGGCGCCCTGGGCCTGGATAATCTCCATGGATTCGCGGATCGCCGTACCGGCGGTGATCACGTCATCCACCAGCATCACACGCCCCTGCAGCGGGCTACCGACCAGGTTGCCGCCTTCGCCGTGGGTTTTTGCCTCTTTGCGGTTAAAGCAGTAAGGCAGATCGCGGTCATGATGCTCAGCTAACGCCACCGCGGTGGTGGTGGCGATCGGAATACCTTTATAGGCCGGGCCAAACAGCAGGTCGAACTCAATCCCGGAATCCACCAGCGCCTCGGCATAAAAACGGCCCAGCAGTGCCAGATCGCGCCCGGTGTTAAACAGGCCGGCGTTGAAGAAATAGGGGCTCTTGCGCCCGGATTTCAGCGTGAACTCGCCAAACTTAAGAACCTGCTTGCTAAGCGCAAACTCAATAAACTGGCGCTGATACGGCTTCATGGATTCGCTCCTTTTGGTACTTTCATCATTGTCAGACTACGCGCTCATCCTTTGCAGGTGTAATGAAGGATGAAGCGCAAAAAAAAGGCGACTTCTCAGTCGCCTTAATCATTAATTTTCTAACGCCGCCTTCTGCGTCGTGATAATGGATTCGATCCCCCCTCGGGCTAACGCCAGGAGAGTGAGGAGCTCTTCATGGGTGAACGGCTCGCCTTCTGCCGTCCCCTGCACCTCAATAATGCGGCCATCTTCGGTCATCACCACGTTCATGTCGGTTTCCGCTGCGGAATCTTCGATGTACTCCAGATCGCAAATGGCTTCGCCGTTAACGATACCAACGGACACCGCGGCAACCATCCCCTTCATTGGGTTGGTTTTCAGCTTGCCGGCTGCCACCAGTTTGTTCAGCGCATCGGCCAGCGCCACGCAGGCCCCGGTAATCGACGCCGTACGGGTGCCGCCATCGGCCTGCAGCACATCGCAGTCGAGTGTGATGGTGAATTCACCCAGCGCTTTCAGGTCAACCGCCGCGCGCAGCGCGCGAGCGATCAGACGCTGAATTTCCATCGTCCGGCCGCCCTGCTTGCCTTTTGCTGCTTCACGCGCGTTACGCGTGTGCGTTGAGCGCGGCAGCATGCCATATTCAGCGGTGATCCAGCCCTGCCCCTGTCCTTTCAGGAAACGCGGAACGCCTTCGTCAATGGAAGCGGTGCACAACACTTTGGTATCACCGAATTCGACCAGCACGGAGCCTTCAGCGTGTTTTGTGTAATTACGGGTCAGGGTGACGGGACGCACCTGATTAGCGCTACGGCCTGCTGGACGCATGATAGAAATCTCCGGCTTGAAACGAATGTGGGGCGCATTATACGAATTTCATGGCGAAAAGCCTATGCCAACACGTGCCGGGCACGCACATAATGTCAGTCCAGTGTTTTACGATAAGATTTCAACCCCACGCCAATCACTATCACCGCCAGGCCGATCAGTGGCAAAAGGTCGGGTAATAATGCCATCGCAGAATAGCCTTTCAGCATGATGCCCTTAACCAGTCGGATGAAATAGGTCAGCGGTAAACAGGAGCCAATGGCTTTCGCCCAGTCAGGCATACTAATAAAGGGGCTGATAAAGCCGGAAAGCATAATGGAAGGAATAAAGTAAAATGACGACATTTGCAGCGCCTGCAGTTGGTTTTGTGCCAGGCCAGAAATACCAATGCCAATTGACAGGCAGAGGAAAACATATATTAACAGCACAAAAAAAAGCAGAAAAACGCTACCATGAAGGGGAATATTGAACAATAGCACAGCGGCAATCAGAATTAACGTCGCCTGGAACAAACCGATGACAACAAAAGGCGTTATCTTCCCGACAATGACCTCAAACCCGGTCAAAGGAGAGACCAGTAAATTTTCTAACGCCCCGTTTTCTCGCTCACGGGTAATAGACAGGGCGGTCATCAGGATCAAGGTGGTACTGAGTATCGATCCCATAATACCTGGAATAGTATTAAACTGGGTAATCCCCTCAGGGTTAAACATCCGATGGATAATAAGCTCGAAATCATCCTCTTTTTGCGAGACACGCATGTCGCCCGGCAAATCGTGTTGAAACATCGATTTCGCCACCTGTACAAGGGCACTTAGCGCATTCCCCGTGGTTATCGGATCGATGGCATCCCCCTGAATTAACAGCTGAGGCTTTTCTCCACGCAGCATCTTGCGCGTAAACCCCTCAGGAATTGTCACGATAAAAGTGACATCTCCCCGAACGAAAGCTTTCTGCGCCGCCTCTTCTGAATCGACAGGAATCATTGAAAAATACCCTGTATTTTGCGCTTCCGTCACAAAAATATGACTCATGCGTTCGGTATCGTAATTTAATAACGCGGTAGGAAGATTATGGGGATCCATATTGATCGCATAGCCAAGAATGATCAGCTGAAAAATAGGTGTCAGGAGCACCATACTAATGCTGACTTTATCACGACGTAATTCGTGGATTTCCTTAATAACCACGCCGATCCAACGGGTAAAGGAGAAGCTTAAATTAATTTTTTTCACAATCGTTTTTCATCAAGTAGGTAAATGCATCTTCCAGATTGGTAGCCACCTGACAGAACTCATAGCCCTGTTGTGTAAATGCAAAAAGCGTGGACTTTAATTTGGCTTCATCTCTGGAAGTAATATAAAGCTGATTGCCAAAAATGACCGTTTGCTCAATATCCGGCAAGCGTTGTAGCTGGTTTTCAAGCAGCGTCAGACCGGTGCCACTGGTTCGCATGGTGATCAGATTCTGGGACGCGATAATCGACGAAATAGTGCCATTCGCCAACAGACGGCCATAAGACAGATAGGCAACCTTATGGCAGCGCTCGGCCTCATCCATATAATGCGTGCTCACCAGGATTGAGATCCCTCTGTCCGATAACTGATGCAGCATTTGCCAGAACTCTCGCCGCGCTTTCGGATCCACGCCGGCGGTTGGTTCATCGAGAAACAACAAAACGGGTTCATGCAACATGCAAGCGGCGAGGGCCATTCTTTGCTTCCAGCCGCCAGAAAGCTCCCTGGCCTGCTGATGCTGTCGGGTAGTGAGGCCTAACTCTGAAAGCGCGCGTTCAACCCGGGCTTTACGTTGGTCGAGGCTATACAACCGCGCGATAAAAAGTAAGTTTTCCCGGATGGTTAAATTTCCCCACATTGAGAAATACTGGGTCATATAACCTATCTTTTTTTTTATTTTTTCCCGCTGCGTAAAGATGTCCATGCCCAGACAAGAGCCTTCACCTGAATCCGGGGTAATCAAACCACACATCATCCGAATCGATGTTGTTTTCCCGCTACCGTTCGGCCCAAGAAAACCATAAATTTCGCCTTTTGCCACCTGCAAAGAGAAATCCTTTACGACGTGATGCTCACCAAAATACTTATTGAGATTTTTTACATCAATACAAAGATTATTCATTACCAATAACCTCCACATCAAACGGCTGGCCGATTTTCATCCGCTCAGCCTGCTTCCGGGCAGGAACAGCCTCAGCCATAAAAATGAGTTTCTCCCGGCGTTTCGTACTATAAATAACCGGAGGCGTAAATTCCGCTTCAGGACTGATGTAGTTAATCACGCCAGCAATGGGCTCAGCGCAACCATCGCATATCAGTTTTACCTTAGTTCCGATTTTAAATTTACCAAGCATCGCCTCGGGTATAAAAAAGCGTACTTTTATATTCTCAGGAGGTAACAGACTAATTATTGGTCTGCCGGCAGTGGGCCGTTCCCCGGCACGATAAATAATATCGAAGACTTTAGCATTGACCGGAGAAACAATCGTCGTTTGCTGGACATCCCAAAGCGCCTTATCACGTTCGAGTTTTGCCGCGGCCACCATCGAGAGCTGTTTGCTAATCTCATCCTGACGGGCAGGCAGTTGCCGCGCTTTGAGTTGATTAATTAACTCTTCAACCTGCGCGCCTTTTTGCGTTAACTCATCCCGGATATCCTCCCATTCTGCGAGCGAGATGGCGCGACTGGCGTAAAGATTACGATACCGCTCAAGCTGACGCTTTACCTGGGATTCCGCCGATCGTGCTTTTTTAATCTGGGCACGAATAATATCCAGCTCTTCAGGCCGTTCTCCCGACTCCAGATTTCGCAATAATGCGCTCTCTGCAGAAAGTTTTTCCTCAGCTCGCAGGAAAATATTTTGCGCATCAAAGGACTCAATTTTCACTAACTCTTGTCCAGGCGTGACATTATCTCCTTTCTTAATGAATAGCTGTTCAATTTTTGCAGTGGAAGAATAAGAAAGATAGACAAATTCGCCATGTGAATAACCAGATAACCTGTTCTCCGGTTTGTTATCACACCCCGTAATCATCAGCATCGCTATCACAACAATAAATATATTTACTGGCTTTTGCATTAAAACGCATCCGTACGCATAGAGTTTTTCATTACTGATGTCTGGATTGAATTATTCTCATTCCAAACCCTAACGTTATCGTCAGTTTAATCCTTTAAATAATGCTTAAAGTATATTTCATTCAATTTATCGAGAGCACTCAGGTTTAAACCAGCGATCGAGTGAAAAGCATCATCTTTTGTGAATGCAAGAATCGACGATCCGCCTGGAGAAAACCATTTAGCGCTCTGTTTAAAAGGCCATGGTAGTTCATAACCTTTTTCTCTCAGTAAATCGTTAAGCACACGCCAGTCGTCTCTAAAATCATTTCCGGAAAATGGGCTATCACTTTGTGCACCTTCTGCAGTGAATAATTGAATTGGCGTACAAAAGTTAACCGAACTGGGAAAGTACATATTATAAAAGCTTACAATGAGTTTCTGTACCTCTTCAGGAAAAGAGCCGGGGATCGTCAACACACCTAACAAATATTTATAGTCTGGATATCTTTTTATAAAATCAAATATCCCGCGCCATAAATAATCAAGAACATTACTTTTTTGATAAGGCTTCTGGATAAATCCACGGCCGATTTCCACACACTGGCTTAAACAGGAATAGGCATTATTATGGTACTTGAACAGGCTGTTGCTATAGAGGCCTGTTATTCCATGTTGCGCTAACTGCTCACCAACGGGTATTAGACGATAGGCACCTAGTATTTCTTCATCAGAAGGATCCCATAAAATGACATGGTAATAGGTTTCATCAAAAACATCATTATCTCTGTCTTTACCGGATCCAGCGCCAATATCGCGATAACAGCGCTCGCGTAAGCGCCCTAGCTCATCAATAATGGGTGAGTCTCCGAGGGTATTGCAGCGAAATATCAATAATTTTCTACCATCATCAAATTGTCTTAATACTTCGCACTCTTCTATTGCGTTTATTAAACTCTCTCGACTACCTGTTAATTGTTGCGGAGAAACCGTATCTACCAGCGCCGGGCCATTCTCTCCGATGCTCTGGAGATGCATCAAGCATACACTTGACGCGGCAGACAGATCTTTATTAAATCGATTAAACGAAGATAAGGCTATTTGCTGCCCTACTTTGATTTTCATGGTCTTACCACGATGGCGTAGCGCTTCACGAATAATCATTATATTTGACAGTTGCCGCCAGACCGTCGCAGCTAAATAATAAGTTTTGCTGTTTGATCCCGTAATATGGACAGGTACCAGCGCCGCGTTGTTTCTCATCGCCAGTTGTAAAAAACCGGGATTCCATTGATGTTCCTGTAAACCTGAAAGAGACCAGCTAGCCAACTTACCTGCAGGACAAATAATCAACACACCACCGTTCTTCAGGTGATCGTTCATTTCCCTGAATTTCTTATGGCTCATCTTACCAGCCATATTCTCAATACCAATGGTAAGTTCTGCCACCTGTGGGAATATCATTGGCAAAATATGGTTAGCCACTATTTTTATATCTTTCCTGACCTGAGCGATAGTATGTATTAAAGCAATACCATCCATTACCGTCGGATGATTTGAAATAACAACTGTAGCACCCTGTCGGGGTATATTATTAAAGTCAGAGTATTCCGTTTCACATCGGACGTTAAAAAAATCAACGACCGAACTAACCCAATGCACACCATTTTTATTAATTAACCGTTCGTCGTTTATTAAACGAGAGAATACCTTATTGCCAAATGCGACTCTGAAAACCCATTTTTTCCAGTGTGGGATATTGGTATCCGGGAAAAACTCTCGCATGACTCTGTCAAAGATAGCGTTCATATTAAAATCCTTTTTATAGAACTAATCTAAAACGACTATACTCGTGATCCTTCTGTCGGACAATACCGCCCAAAATGAAAACCCACTAATACAAAATTAATGAATATAGTTGAAGTGATAATATTCATGAAGACAATATAAACAATAGCAGGTTTAATATATTCGCCGCAATAAATTCAAAAAAAGCATACATAATACTTAAAGATAATACACCGTAGTATTTCCAGTGGTTATATTTGGCACGAAAGCATCACTCTGATCAGATTTTCCGCCAAGAAACTAGCTCGTATAGCATCATCTGTATTTGATGTTCACGCCAAATAATATAAAACCATTAACTACATCAAAAAGTAATATCTCCCCGCGGTCAACAAAGCGCAGAAAAACCATTTCTTCAGTAAGCCCAAATAATTAACCACATATAACTTAACAGCGTCATTGACGTAAAATCGCTAATACAAAACGTCTTATTTTTACCCACAACAGAAGCATACCGCTCGCTTAACTTAGTAATTGCATGAAATAGATTGTGGCTATGTCCCTCAAAACAATCGCCATCCAGGTATTTCATCACTATTCCTGTTAAGTCACCGCCCGCATAGCTATAATCCTTGCATTCATTATTACGAAAACAGGAACGTCTATGATCCGCAGTATGACCGCCTATGCCCGCCGTGAAATCAAGGGTGACTGGGGTAGCGCCGCATGGGAGCTGCGCTCGGTAAACCAGCGCTATCTGGAAACGTACTTCCGCCTGCCGGAGCAGTTCCGTAGTCTGGAGCCCGTGGTACGCGAGCGCATTCGCGCCCGCCTGACTCGCGGTAAAGTCGAATGCACCCTGCGTTTTGAACAAGATCCCAGCGCTCAGGGTGAACTTATCCTCAACGAAAAGCTGGCTAAACAGCTGGTCAACGCTGCCAACTGGGTGAAAATGCAGAGCGATGAAGGGGAAATCAACCCGGTTGATATCCTGCGCTGGCCGGGCGTGATGGCCGCCAAAGAGCAGGATCTCGACGCCATCGCCGCCGACATTCTGGCCGCTCTTGATGGCGCGCTGGACGACTTCATCGTCGCCCGCGAAACGGAAGGCCAGGCCCTGAAAGCGCTTATCGAGCAGCGGCTTGAAGGGGTGAGCGGCGAAGTGACCAAAGTTCGCGCCCATATGCCGGAAATCCTCCAGTGGCAGCGCGAGCGTCTGGTTGCCAAACTGGAAGACGCGGAAGTGCAGCTGGAAAATAACCGTCTTGAGCAAGAGCTGGTGCTGATGGCGCAGCGTATCGACGTTGCCGAAGAGCTGGACCGCCTCGAAGCGCACGTTAAAGAGACCTACAACATTCTGAAAAAGAAAGAGGCTGTGGGTCGCCGTCTCGACTTTATGATGCAGGAGTTCAACCGTGAGTCGAACACCCTGGCGTCAAAATCGATTAACGCCGAGGTCACCAACTCCGCGATTGAGCTGAAGGTACTGATCGAGCAAATGCGCGAACAGATCCAGAATATCGAGTAACGCTTTCTCACCCATCCAGGCACTACCGTATAAAAGGTCATGATCAATCATGGCCTTTTTATTTATCTCTCCCGCCGGCTGACGATAAGAATCTACGTATAAAAATAGTCGTCCAGTTTTCGGTTGTGGCAAATGAGCCCAACGCGGCACAGTCTGGGGACACACCACCGCGGGAGAAAAGAATGAACTTCAACGCGCTTCACCAGCAAAACCAACCGTTGTTGCTTGCCAACGTCTGGGATGCCAGCAGCGCTCAGGCCGCTCAGCAGGCCGGTTATCAGGCGCTGGGCTCCTCCAGCGCTGCTATCGCCGCAATGTTAGGGTATGAAGATGGCGAAGAGATGAGTTTTGACGAGCTGTTATATATCGTCTCACGCATCAAAGCTGTTAGCGAACTGCCGTTAAGCGTCGATTTAGAGGCGGGCTACAGCGCCACAACCAGCCACATCATTGACAATATCCAGCGTCTGGCGCATCTCGGCGTGAGCGGAATAAACCTCGAGGATAGTCATGTGGTGAATAATACGCGTCGTCTTGACGATGCCGTGGTCTTTGCCGCCAAAATCCAGGAAATCACCCACGCTTGTCCCGATATGTTTGTTAATGTCCGCACCGATACCTTTCTTCTCAACGTACCAAATGCACTGGATGAGACGCTCTATCGCGGTCAGTTATACGCTAACCATGGCGGATGCGGTTTTTTTGTGCCTTGCGTCACCCGCGCGGAAGATATTACCGCCATTGTCCGCCACGTGCCTTTACCCTTAAACGTAATGTGTATGCCTGAGCTGGCGGACTTCAGTACCTTATCGGCACTGGGCGTAAAACGAATTTCGATGGGCAATTTTATTCATGCTGCCACACAGGCCAGACTGAAAGACTTATTATGTCAGGTGCAAGCTAACTACTCCTTCTCGGGTGTTTTTTGACCATGAAAATTACCGACAGCATCCAGTGCGATATCTGGTATCAGGCGCTGCTTGAACGCGCTGTGGAGTTTACCGGCGTCTTTTTCGTTGGCGTGAAAACCACCGGCGTATTTTGTATCTCGGTCTGTCGGGCGCGAAAACCCAGGCGGGAAAACGTCGAATTCTATAATGATGTTAAATCCGCGCTGGATGCCGGGTTCCGGCCATGCAAAGTCTGTCGCCCGACGGAGAATGCCCGGACAGCCCCCGCCTTTGTTGAGCAAGCGCTCCGCCTGCTGCGAGAAGACCCGAAGGTTCGCCTCAGTGATAGCGAACTACGTCAGCACGATATTAGCCCGGAACGCGTTCGCCGCTGGTTCCTGCAAAACCACGGGATCACCTTTCAGGCTTTTCAACGGATGCAGCGCGTTAATATGGCGCTTCAGGAGCTGAAAGCAGGCCGATCAACCACCGATGTCGCTTTCGATAGCGGCTATGAGTCCTTAAGCGGTTTCGGCTATACCTGCAAAAAATTGACCGGTTCCGCACCCAGCGCGCAACGCCAGGTTGTTTTAATTCATCGTTTTACCACCCCGTTAGGGCCAATGTTTGTTTGTGCAACGCAGCGGGGGATTTGTCTGCTGGAGTTTGTCGACAGACGAGCGCTGGAGACAGAATTCAGCGACCTGCAGCGACGGTTCGACGCCAGCATCATCGCTGGTGAAAACGCCCACACCCGGCAGGCGCAACAGGAAATAACGGAGTATTTTGCCGGGCGGCGTCAATCGTTCGAGGTGGCGCTTGATACCCCAGGCAGCGAATTCCAGCGAGCGGTCTGGCGCCATTTACAGTACGTTAGCTTCGGTGAGACGACGCATTATCAATCGATTGCGATGGATATAGGTAAACCAACGGCCACGCGCGCGGTGGCTGCAGCAAACGGCGCTAACCGCGTCGCGATTATCATCCCCTGCCATCGAATTATCGGCAAAGATGGTTCGATGACCGGTTACGGCGGCGGCGTTGCACGTAAAAAATGGCTTATTAACCATGAGGCAACCATCAGGGAAAAATGCGGCTGATTTTACTTCCCGGATGAAGGGCCCCTCCCTGTTCACTTTCACTGCGGCTCGGTAAACCTATTTTTTGTCCAGCGCCCGGCAGGTTAAAAACGCCCCTGCCGCGCACAGCAGCGCCGGAGCCAGATAGCTGTGATCCATGTGGGTGAACTCCATCACCAGCACCACCGCGGTCAGCGGCATCTGCATGGAGGCGGCGAGAAACGCGGCCGCCCCCACCAGAGCGAAGCTGCTTTTATCTCCGCCAGGGAAGCCGAGCTGCCAGAGTGCGCAGAGCAGCAGACTGACCAGTCCGCCTACCGCCAGCCCCGGGGTTAACAATCCACCCTCCGCGCCGCCGCGCAGCACCGCCAGGATCACCACCATCTTCAACACCAACAGGATAGCGACCATAGAGAGAGGCAGCCCGTCGCTGAGCGCCAGCTGCATTGGTCCCTTGCCGTTGCCCGGAAGTTCCGGGAAATAAAGGCTCAGGATGGCAAGAAGGGAAAACCCCAGCAGACAGAACACCGGCATCTGCCAGTTACTTCGGACGCGTGAACGCGCTGCGCTGGTCGCTTTACGAAAGAGCCAGGCGCCGGTGCCAAGAATCGGGCCCGCCAGAATCGCCCACCAGAGAAAGGAATGCGGAAGCGTGCTGGAAACAAAATGGTATTGCGATTCATCCCCTAACCCCAGGGTAGCCGTCCACGCGGCAATCGCCGAGGTCATTATCGCCGCCAGCGTTTTTTCCCAGCTAAACGACAGCAGCATGACCTCAAGGCTGAACAACGCCCCTGCCAGCGGGACGTTATAGACCGCCGCCAGACCGGCGCCCGCCCCACAGGCGATCAGGGTGCGGGTTTCATCTTCCAGCAGGCCCAGCTTACGCGCCACCATCCCCGCCCCCAGCGCGCCCATTTCCCGGGGCGCCACTTCGCGGCCAAGCGGGGAACCCAGCGCTACGGTGACGATCTGCAGCAGGGCGTGGATCGTCGTGGTGCCTGCTGGCATGGGTACGGAAGGGTTGGCCACCGCCGCCGCAATGGAAACCCGCTTCTGCCCATAGCGACCAAGCAGCCACCAGCCAAATCCGGCGACGACGCCGCCGGCCACGATTGCCGCGATGCGGCGTGGCCAGGACGACTCCGTGACGCCCTGTAAAAATGACACCGAACCGACGATCTGCCCGGCACTGTAGCCAAAAGCCAGGTGCTGTATCGCGTGTAAAATCAGTGCCAACACCATACCGGACAAACCGGCCAGAATCCCGGTTAATACCACGGCTATCAGGCGGGTCAGATTGTTTTTATTCCCGGCGGCGACGCTCATTTTCTCAGGCCTTGAAAAGGAAAAATAAAAGAATAAAGGACGAGACTTAAACATTGCGTAATCATAGTGTCTTCGATAGTGATACCCGTCGCTTCACTTAGCATTACTTTTTCTAATCAATAAAAATACCTAAAAAATCAATAAACCTTTAAATCAAGCCATCACAGATACTACTTCCATTAATTTTTCCTGGCGTAAATGATTCGCTTTAGAAAATCTCAATCGTGATCCTGCGCACAAATCGTTAACCTGCCCGCCATTATCTGGGGGGATCTATGCTGCTTCATGTTCTGTATTTAATCGGTATCACCGCGGAAGCCATGACCGGCGCGCTGGCTGCCGGGCGCCGGCGGATGGACACGTTTGGCGTCATCATTATCGCCACCGCGACCGCGCTGGGCGGGGGTTCCGTTCGCGATATCCTGCTGGGACATTATCCTCTCGGCTGGGTGAAACATCCGGAATATGTCATTATTGTCGCTGTCGCCGCCGTCCTCACCACCATTGCCGCTCCAGTGATGCCTCACCTTCGCCGGCTGTTTCTGGTGCTGGACGCGCTGGGGCTGATCGTGTTTTCCATCATCGGCGCGCAGATCGCCCTGGATATGGGCGAAGGTCCGATCATCGCCTCTATCGCCGCGGTCATCACCGGCGTTTTTGGCGGCGTACTGCGCGATATGTTCTGCAAACGCATTCCGCTGGTCTTCCAGAAAGAGCTCTATGCCGGGATCTCGTTTGCCGCAGCCGTACTCTATATTGCCCTGCAACATTACGTCAGCAGCCACGATGTGGTGGTGCTGGCTACGCTGCTGTTCGGCTTTACCGCCCGCATGCTGGCACTGCGCTGGAAACTGGGGCTACCGGTCTTCCACTACACCCATGATAGCCACTAACCGCCTCAAAATCCGGGGATGCGCTGCCCACTGAGCCATTGCGCCAGCGCCACCACATCCGGATGGTGCAGGAAGGCCACCAACTGGCGGGCTCTGATCTCCCCCACGCCCGGCAGCGCGCGCCATTGCGCTTCACTTTTTGCCGCCAGCAGATGCCAGTTTTCGCTTTCGAGCTGCGCCAGCGCCCCCTGAGGCACCGGGAGCCCCATCGCCAGCACCCAGCGGATAAAAGGCCGTTTGCGAACGAGATCAAATTGATGCCAGAGGTGCTGCCCGCGGGCGGCGGAGATCCCTGGCACCGCCTGCAGCTGCTCCACCGTAAGCGCCAGCCAGGAAAAAATATGCGTCATCGGGTTTTGCTGCTGAATGGCGCGCCATAAATTTTCCCCCACGCCATCGACATCCAGCGCGGACTTTGATGACAGCCAGATCAGCCGGGAAAGAAACTGTTCGCTGCACTCAGGGGTGGCGAAATAGCAGGTTAGCGCATTGAATTTCGCCGCCGGCGGCGTCGGTTTATGGCGCTCGGCCGTCCGCCAGACGACGGCGTCGATCCGAGGAATACCCTGCCCTGCCAGACTGATCTGCAGCTGATCGCCAACCCCAATATCCAGCGCCTGCCAGCGGGCCACAGAGCCAACATTAACCCGCTGCACGCGTTTATCATCCAGCCGCTGGGGCTCAAGCTGGGCCACGACGTTGAGCCTGCCGCTGCGGCCAGTGCTGAAATGGATCGCCCGTACCTCCATCACTTGCGAGGCCGGAGGATACTTCCAGGCCGCCAGCCACTCTCCCTTTCCGGGAGACCAGGCACGTCCCGGCGGTTCGCGCCCTTCGCGCACAATCACGCCATCGCTGACGAAGGGAAGCGGCGAGCGATACCAGCGCTGGCGCCACTGCGCCACCTGTTCGACGCGCGTCACCGGGTGGGTATATTGCCCGCTGTACTTAAACCCCGCCTGCGTCAGCAGCTGCTGTCGACGGCGCATATCCGACGGGCCGTCTGGCCAGGCCCAGATAAAAACGTCCAGTTGACTGAGCGCCGCCGCCGCGTCGGCTCGCATCATCAACCCGGCGACTTTCGCCCGCGCGTTCATCCCCCCAGCCTGCTGCTGAACATGGCCGTCCCGGCGCAGAAACAGCTCCCCCTGCAGCACGCTGTTGGCCAGTTCACCGGTCGTCACTTTCGCCAGCGCCGGGATCTGCCGCGCTCGGGCGGTCCATGCCTCACCGCGCAGACCATCGCCGCGGCTAATGGCCTGAACCAAACTCCCCTGGCGATAGACCAGGGTCACCGCCACGCCGTCCACTTTAGGCTGTATCCACAGGTCGGTTTTATTTTTCATCCAGTGGGCCACGCTGACCTCATCCGCCAGCTTGCGCACGCCGGTATGGGCCACCGGATGACGCGCATCGCCGGTGGGCGGAGGCAGATCGTCATCTTCAGGCGTCGCGCCCGGAAAGCATTGTCGCCACTGCGTCAGGCGCAGGGTGAGCTGGTCGTAAACCTCATCGCTCACTTCGCTGGCGCCTTGTCGCCAGTAGTCCTCTTTCCAGGCGACAATTTGCTGATGAAGGCGTGAAATCTCCTGCCTTCCTCTGGCCGGCGGCCAGTCCGGACACGTCGCCAGCGCGCTGGCAGAGAACATCCCTAGCGCCAGCCACCACCCTCCTTTACGCATTGCAGTCCCTCCTTCATCACCTGGCGGAGAGTCTGCTGTAGAACACCGCGAGCCGCGACGGGTACTTTTTCGCCTTGCGAAGCGTCTTCCAGGATTTACGCTTCATTGCAGCAACGGCTAGCGAATTCAGGAAAACGGCAGGCAAAATGAAAGAAACAGCGGCAAAAAGTGTGACAATGACTGCGTCACGCCGCGGCGACGTGTATAATAGGCTCGTATGTAGGACCTCTTTCGATAACCACATACAAAAGACACTCATGGCTCAAGGCACGCTTTATATTGTTTCCGCCCCTAGCGGCGCGGGTAAATCCAGCCTGATTCAGGCTTTATTAAAAACCCAACCGTTGTATGACACCCAGGTATCGGTTTCCCATACCACGCGGGCGCCGCGTCCGGGTGAAGTGCACGGCGAACACTATTTCTTCGTGAATCACGACGAATTCCGCTCGATGATTGGCGAAAACGCGTTTCTGGAACATGCAGAGGTCTTTGGCAACTATTACGGCACGTCGCGTAAAGCGATCGAGCAGGTGCTGGCGACCGGCGTCGATGTCTTCCTCGATATCGACTGGCAAGGTGCGCAGCAGATCCGTAAAAGCATGCCCGGCGCACGCAGCATTTTTATTCTGCCGCCGTCAAAAGATGAACTGGACCGTCGCCTGCGCGGCCGCGGCCAGGACAGCGAAGAGGTGATCGCGAAACGGATGGCCCAGGCCGTTGCGGAAATGAGCCATTACGCGGAATATGATTACCTGATTGTGAACGATGATTTTGACACCGCCCTGAGCGACCTGAAAAATATCATCCGCGCTGAACGTCTGCGCATGAGCCGCCAAAAGCAGCGACATGGCGCTTTAATCACCAAACTATTGGCAGACTGAACCCACATTCAGTATCATGCCCAGTCATTTCTTCACCTGTGGAGCATTTTAAGTATGGCACGCGTAACTGTTCAGGACGCTGTAGAGAAAATTGGTAACCGTTTTGACCTGGTACTGGTCGCCGCGCGTCGCGCTCGTCAGATGCAGGTAGGCGGAAAGGATCCGCTGGTACCGGAAGAAAACGATAAAACCACCGTTATCGCACTGCGCGAAATCGAAGAAGGTCTGATCAACAACCAGATCCTCGACGTACGTGAGCGCCAGGAACAGCAAGAGCAGGAAGCCGCTGAATTACAAGCCGTTACCGCGATTGCTGAAGGTCGTCGTTAATCACACAGCGGGTCGCCCTTGTATCTGTTTGAAAGCCTGAATCAGCTGATTCAAAACTACCTGCCGGAAGAGCAAATCAAGCGCCTTCGGCAGGCGTATCTCGTTGCACGTGACGCTCACGAGGGTCAGACACGTTCAAGCGGTGAACCCTATATCACGCACCCGGTCGCGGTAGCCTGCATTCTGGCCGAGATGAAGCTCGACTATGAAACGCTGATGGCCGCGCTGCTGCATGATGTGATTGAAGATACCCCCGCCACCTACCAGGACATGGAACAGCTTTTTGGTAAAAGCGTTGCCGAACTGGTAGAGGGGGTGTCGAAACTTGATAAGCTCAAGTTTCGCGATAAGAAAGAGGCGCAGGCCGAAAACTTTCGCAAAATGATCATGGCGATGGTGCAGGACATCCGCGTCATCCTCATCAAGCTTGCCGACCGCACCCACAACATGCGTACTCTGGGCTCGTTACGCCCGGATAAACGCCGCCGCATCGCCCGCGAAACGCTGGAAATTTACAGCCCGCTGGCGCACCGTTTAGGTATCCATCACATCAAGACCGAGCTCGAAGAGCTGGGCTTTGAAGCGCTGTACCCTAACCGCTACCGCGTCATTAAAGAGGTGGTCAAAGCGGCGCGCGGCAACCGTAAAGAGATGATCCAAAAAATCCTCTCCGAAATCGAAGGACGGTTGCAGGAAGCGGGCATCCCCTGCCGCGTCAGCGGTCGCGAAAAGCATCTGTACTCCATCTACTGCAAAATGGTGCTTAAAGAGCAGCGTTTTCACTCGATCATGGATATCTACGCCTTCCGCGTTATCGTCCATGATGCCGATATCTGCTATCGCGTGCTCGGCCAGATGCACAGCCTCTACAAACCGCGTCCAGGTCGTTTCAAAGATTACATCGCCATTCCGAAAGCGAACGGCTATCAGTCTTTGCATACCTCGATGATCGGCCCCCACGGCGTCCCGGTCGAGGTACAAATTCGTACCGAAGACATGGACCAGATGGCGGAGATGGGGGTTGCGGCGCACTGGGCTTATAAAGAGCACGGCGGCGAAAGCAGCACCACCGCGCAAATCCGCGCTCAGCGCTGGATGCAAAGCCTGCTGGAGCTGCAGCAGAGCGCCGGCAGCTCGTTTGAATTTATCGAGAGCGTAAAATCCGATCTGTTCCCCGATGAGATTTACGTTTTCACCCCGGAAGGTCGCATTGTCGAACTGCCCGCCGGCGCCACGCCGGTGGACTTCGCCTACGCGGTGCATACCGATATCGGCCATGCCTGCGTTGGCGCGCGCGTCGATCGCCAGCCTTATCCGCTGTCGCAGCCGCTCTCCAGCGGCCAGACTGTCGAAATTATCACCGCGCCGGGCGCACGCCCGAATGCCGCCTGGCTGAACTTTGTCGTCAGCTCGAAAGCGCGCGCCAAGATCCGTCAGCTGCTGAAAAACCTTAAGCGCGACGATTCGGTCAGCCTTGGCCGTCGTCTGCTCAATCACGCGCTGGGCGGAAGCCGCAAACTCGCCGAGATCCCGCCGGAGAATATCCAGCGCGAACTCGATCGCATGAAGCTGGCCACGCTTGACGATCTGCTGGCGGAAATCGGTCTGGGCAACGCCATGAGCGTCGTGGTGGCGAAAAACCTGCAGCAGGGCGAAGCCGCTGCGGCGCCGGTACCGGCTAACGCGTCGAACCACGGCCATCTGCCGATCAAAGGCGCCGATGGCGTGTTGATCACCTTCGCCAAGTGCTGTCGCCCGATCCCAGGTGACCCGATTATCGCCCACGTCAGTCCGGGTAAAGGGCTGGTTATCCACCATGAATCCTGTCGTAACATTCGCGGCTACCAGAAAGAGCCGGAGAAATTTATGGCGGTTGAGTGGGATAAAGAGACCGCTCAGGAGTTCATCACCGAAATTAAGGTGGACATGTTTAACCACCAGGGCGCGCTGGCTAACCTGACGGCGGCGATCAACACCGCGTCTTCCAATATCCAGAGCCTGAATACGGAAGAGAAAGATGGCCGCGTATACAGCGCCTTTATCCGCCTGACCGCGCGTGACCGCGTGCATCTGGCGAATATCATGCGCAAAATCCGCGTCATGCCGGACGTGATTAAAGTCACCCGTAACCGAAACTAGCTTTATGAACTCAAAGCGCTACGAGCGTATCTGCGAGATGCTCGCCAGGCGTCAGCCTGACCTGACGGTCTGCATGGAGCAGGTCCATAAGCCTCATAACGTCTCTGCGGTCATTCGGACCGCAGATGCCGTTGGCGTACATGAAGTGCATGCCGTCTGGCCAAGCAGCCGGATGCGTACCATGGCCTCCGCCGCCGCGGGCAGCAACAGCTGGGTGCAGGTGAAAACCCACCGCACCATCGCAGATGCCGTCGGCCACCTGAAAGGCCAGGGCATGCAAATTCTCGCCACTCACCTTTCCGACAAAGCCATCGATTTTCGTGAAATCGACTATACGCGCCCTACCTGCATCCTGATGGGTCAGGAGAAAACCGGCATCACCCAGGAAGCGCTGGCGCTGGCCGATCAGGACATCATTATCCCGATGATCGGCATGGTGCAGTCGCTGAACGTCTCCGTCGCCTCGGCGCTGATCCTTTACGAGGCGCAGCGCCAGCGGCAAAACGCCGGGATGTACCAACGCGCCAACAGCATGCTGCCGCCGGAAGAGCAGCAGCGCCTGCTGTTCGAAGGCGGTTATCCGGTGCTGGCCCGCGTCGCCCGACAAAAAGGTCTGCCTTACCCCCACGTCAACGAGCAGGGCGAAGTGGAAGCCGATGACGCATGGTGGGCTACCATGCAGGCAACGAGGTAAACCTGATGTCAGGCCGCCTGCTCGATGCCGTTCCGCTCAGCTCACTCACCGGTGTGGGCGCTGCGCAAAGCAGTAAACTGGCGAAGATCGGCCTGCATACGGTTCAGGACCTGCTGCTGCACCTGCCGCTGCGTTACGAAGATCGCACCCATCTTTACCCGATAGCCGAGCTGCTTCCCGGGGTTTATGCCACCGTGGAAGGCGAAGTGCTCAACAGCAATATCACCTTCGGCGGCCGGCGGATGATGACCTGCCAGATCAGCGACGGCACCGGCATCCTCACCATGCGCTTTTTCAACTTTAACGCGGCGATGAAAAACAGCCTCGCGACTGGTCGTCGGGTGCTGGCCTACGGTGAAGCCAAACGCGGGAAGTACGGCGCCGAGATGATCCACCCGGAATACCGCGTCCAGGGCGATATGAGCACCCCGGAGCTGCAGGAAACGTTAACTCCGGTCTATCCGACCACCGAAGGCATCAAGCAGGCGACCCTGCGCAAGCTCACCGACCAGGCGCTTGAGCTCCTGGAAACCTGCGCGATTAGCGAACTCCTGCCACCGGAGCTGGCGCAGGGGATGATGAGCCTGCCGGAAGCGCTGCGTACGCTGCACCGTCCGCCTCCTTCCTTGCAACTTAGCGAGCTGGAAAGCGGCAAGCACCCGGCGCAGCAGCGTCTGATTCTGGAAGAGCTGCTGGCGCATAACCTCAGCATGCTGGCGCTGCGGGCAGGCGCCCAGCGCTATCACGCCCTGCCGCTCGGCGCCAACGATAACCTGAAAAACCAGCTGCTGGCCTCTCTGCCCTTTAAGCCCACCGGCGCGCAGGCGCGGGTTACCGCCGAGATCGAATACGATATGGCGCTGGACGTGCCGATGATGCGCCTGGTGCAGGGCGATGTTGGCTCCGGTAAAACGCTGGTCGCCGCGCTGGCCGCCGTGCGCGCTATCGCCCACGGCAAACAGGTGGCGCTGATGGCGCCCACCGAACTACTTGCCGAACAGCACGCCAATAACTTCCGCAGCTGGTTTGAACCGCTGGGCATAGAAGTCGGCTGGCTGGCGGGCAAACAGAAAGGCAAAGCCCGTCAGGCGCAGCAGGAGGCTATCGCCAGCGGCGAAGTGCAGATGATTGTCGGCACTCACGCCATCTTCCAGGAGCAGGTGCAGTTTAACGGCCTGGCGCTGGTGATTATCGACGAACAGCACCGCTTCGGCGTGCATCAGCGGCTGGCGCTGTGGGAAAAAGGTCAGCAGCAGGGGTTCCACCCGCATCAGCTGATCATGACCGCCACGCCAATCCCCCGCACCCTGGCGATGACCGCCTACGCCGATCTGGACACCTCGATTATCGACGAGCTGCCGCCGGGCCGAACCCCGGTGACCACCGTCGCCATCCCGGACACCCGGCGCAGCGATATTATCGACCGCGTACGCAACGCCTGCACCCACGAAGGGCGCCAGGCCTATTGGGTTTGTACGCTAATTGAAGAGTCCGATCTGCTGGAAGCCCAGGCGGCGGAAGCGACCTGGGAAGAGCTCAAACTGGCGCTGCCGGAACTTAATATCGGCCTCGTCCACGGGCGGATGAAACCGGCCGAGAAGCAGGCGGTAATGCAGGCCTTCAAGCAGGGCGAGATGCATCTGCTGGTGGCCACCACGGTGATTGAAGTCGGTGTTGACGTGCCTAACTCAAGCCTGATGATTATCGAAAACCCGGAGCGTCTGGGTCTGGCGCAGCTGCACCAGCTCAGAGGGCGCGTCGGGCGCGGCGCGGTCGCTTCCCACTGCGTGCTACTCTATAAATCGCCGCTCTCCAAAACGGCTCAGAAACGCCTGCAGGTCCTGCGCGACAGCAACGACGGTTTCGTCATCGCCCAGAAAGACCTCGAAATCCGCGGTCCCGGCGAGCTGCTCGGCACCCGCCAGACCGGCAACGCCGAATTTAAAGTGGCGGACTTGCTGCGCGATCAGGCGATGATCCCCGACGTTCAACGCATTGCTCGCCATATTCATGAACGCTATCCGCTGCAGGCCCAGGCGCTTATCGAGCGCTGGATGCCGGAAACCGAACGCTATTCCAACGCGTAGCGCGCGCTTTTGCCGCGCTGCGGGCAATTTTTCTACACAACGAGTGGATTATGAAACGAGAACTGGCCATCGAATTTTCGCGTGTCACCGAAGCCGCCGCGCTGGCGGGCTATAAATGGCTGGGCCGCGGCGATAAGAATACCGCCGACGGCGCAGCGGTTAACGCCATGCGCATTATGCTTAACCTCGTCAATATCGACGGCACCATCGTCATCGGCGAGGGCGAAATCGATGAAGCGCCGATGCTCTATATCGGCGAAAAAGTGGGTACCGGCAAGGGCGATGCGGTAGATATCGCTGTCGATCCCATCGAAGGCACCCGCATGACGGCGATGGGCCAGGCCAACGCCCTGGCGGTGATGGCGGTCGGCGATAAGGGCTGCTTCCTCAACGCGCCGGATATGTATATGGAAAAGCTGATCGTCGGCCCGGGTGCTAAAGGCGCTATCGATCTCAATCTGCCGCTGGAAGAGAACCTGCACAATATCGCCCGCGCCCTGAAAAAGCCGCTGGGCGAGCTGACCGTCACCGTGCTGGCGAAACCGCGCCACGACGCGGTCATTGCCCAGCTGCAGCAGCTGGGCGTGCGTGTATTCGCGATTCCCGATGGCGACGTCGCGGCCTCTATTCTCACCTGCATGCCGGATAGCGAAGTCGACGTACTGTACGGCATCGGCGGCGCGCCGGAAGGGGTGGTTTCCGCCGCGGTGATCCGCGCCCTCGACGGTGATATGCAGGGGCGTCTGCTGGCTCGCCACCACGTGAAGGGCGATAACGAAGAGAACCGCCGCATCGGTGAAAACGAGCTGGCGCGCTGCAAAACCATGGGCATTGAAGCAGGCAAAGTGCTGCGTCTGGATGAAATGGCGCGCAGCGATAACGTCGTCTTCTCCGCCACCGGGATCACCAAAGGCGATCTGCTGGACGGCATCACCCGCAAGGGCAACATGGCCACCACCGAGACGCTGCTGATCCGCGGCAAGTCGCGCACTATCCGTCGTATTCAGTCGATTCATTACCTCGACCGTAAAGATCCGGACATCCAGCAGCACATCCTGTAATACCGCTTTTTCTCTCCCAGGCAACCGTCCGCAGGCGGTTGCCCTGTTCTTCGTTTATATTTGATCAATAGAGCTTTCTTGTGCCTTCGGGGTGGAAATCTTGCTCGTCTGGACCGAAGATAAGGCATCGCTTGGCAACAGGAGAAGACGATGGCGGACTGGGTTAGCGGCAAAGTGACAAAAGTGGAGTACTGGACGGATGCCTTGTTCAGTTTATACGTGCGGGCGCCTGTTCATCCGTTTACCGCCGGGCAGTTTACCAAGCTCGGACTGGAAATCGACGGAGAACGCGTGCAGCGCGCCTACTCCTACGTCAACGCCCCCGGCAATCCCGATCTCGAGTTCTATCTGGTCACCGTCCCGGAAGGCAAGCTGAGCCCACGTCTGGCAGCGCTGAAGCCGGGCGATGAAGTCCTGGTGGTGAGTGAAGCGGCAGGTTTCTTCGTCCTCGAGGAGGTACCGGATTGCGATACCCTGTGGATGCTGGCGACCGGCACTGCCCTCGGGCCGTACCTGTCAATTTTGCAGGAAGGCAAAGATCTTGAACGCTTTAACAACCTGGTGCTGGTCCACGCCGTCCGCTACGCCGCGGACCTGAGCTATCTGCCTCTGATGCGCGAGCTTGAGCAGCGCTACGCCGGTAAATTACGCATCCAGACGGTGGTCAGCCGCGAAACCGTGGAAGGCTCGCTGACCGGCCGGGTACCGTTCCTGATTGAAACCGGCGCGCTGGAAGAGGCGGTCGGGCTGGCGATGAACACCGACACCAGCCACGTCATGCTGTGCGGCAACCCGCAAATGGTGCGCGATACCCAACAGCTGTTAAAAGAGACCCGGCAGATGACCAAACATCTGCGTCGCCGGCCGGGCCATATGACAGCGGAGCACTACTGGTAATCAGGCGTCCGCTTTCCAGCGCACGTCCTGGGTCTCCTTGCCGAACTTATTCTCGCCCTGGGTGCCGACAAACGCCCCCAGGTCGATCAACATCATGACGATAATCAACGTCGGCACAAAGCGCCCGACGCCCCACTGCCAGACCTGCGGCAGCATCGCCCAGTTCCCCGCCAGCAGCATCCACGCCAGAATCATCAGCAGCGCCCACAGTCCGGATTTGCCGCGATCGTGCAGCCGCTTGACCACCACCGCCGCCGTCGGCCACAGCAGGCAGACGATAATAAACGCCGCCGTCTGCAGGTTGAGAAGATTGCTGCCTGCCAGGGTAAACAGGGCGCTCATGGTCACCAGCCAAATGGCAATCCAGATCCAGAAATCGCGGCGGCCAATGCGCCCTTTAATTGAGAATAACCACTGCTGTAGGGTCATGCGTTTTTCCTTATCATCATCGTCTGCGTAGTTTACCCTGGCGTCGTGACTTTTTGACAAGCGCCGCGCTTCCCGATTTAATCGTCAGCAGGCAAAAAAAGGAACGACGGGCATGAAGAAGTGGACAATCTTGTGTTTAAGTGGGCTGATGGGCCTGACCGTCGGCCCGCACGCGTTGTCCGCAGAAAGCGAATCGGCGACAGCGGCGCCCTATCTGCTCTCTGGCGCCCCGAGTTTTGACCTGTCGATCAGCCAGTTCCGGGAAAAATTTAACGCCGATAACCCGAAGCTGCCCCTGAACGAATTCCGTTCCATCGCCACCAGCCGGGATCAGGCTAATCTGACCCGCGCCGCCAGCAAAATTAATGAAAATCTCTATGCCTCGACCGCGCTGGAGCGCGGCACGCTGAAGATCAAATCCATGCAGATCACCTGGCTGCCGATCCAGGGGCCGGAGCAAAAGGCGGCGAAAGCCAAAGCGCTGGAGTATATGAGCGCCATGATCCGCGCCTTTGTCCCCACCCTTAGCCCGGCGCAAAGCCAGCAAAAGCTGCAGAAACTGCTGACCGCCGGCAAGGGCAAACGCTACTTTGCCGATACCGAAGGCGCTGTACGCTATGTGGTGGCAGATCATGGCGAAAAGGGTCTGACCTTCGCCATTGAACCGATTAAGCTGGCGTTATCTGAAACGCTGGAAGGCAACAATAAATGACAAAAAGCAAAGCCTTTCCAGTGACGAGTCTCTATACTGTTTCACAGACCATGCTGCCCTCTGGGGCGGCTATATTCCTTAATTCGCTTAAGTAGCGTGGAGAATTAAAATGCGACATCCTTTAGTGATGGGTAACTGGAAACTGAACGGCAGCCGCCACATGGTAAACGAACTGGTTGCGAACCTGCGTACCGAGCTGGCTGGCGTAAGCGGCTGTGCAGTTGCCATCGCCCCGCCGGAAATGTATCTGGACCTGGCTAAACGTGCGGCAGAAGGCAGCCACATTCACCTGGGCGCGCAGAACGTTGACGTGAACCTGTCCGGCGCATTCACCGGTGAAACCTCCGCCGAAATGCTGAAAGATATCGGTGCACAGTACATCATCATCGGCCACTCCGAGCGTCGTACCTACCACAAAGAATCCGACGAGCTGATCGCGAAGAAATTCGCTGTGCTGAAAGAGCAGGGTCTGACCCCGGTACTGTGCATCGGTGAAACCGAAGCCGAAAACGAAGCGGGCAAAACCGAAGAAGTTTGCGCACGTCAGATCGACGCCGTGCTGAAAACGCAGGGCGCTGCCGCTTTCGAAGGCGTGGTTATCGCTTACGAACCGGTATGGGCTATCGGTACCGGCAAATCCGCGACCCCGGCTCAGGCTCAGGCGGTGCACAAATTCATCCGTGACCACATTGCTAAAGCTGACGCGAAAATCGCTGAGCAAGTGATCATCCAGTACGGTGGTTCCGTTAACGCTGGCAACGCAGCAGAGCTGTTCACCCAGCCGGACATCGACGGCGCGCTGGTTGGCGGCGCCTCCCTGAAAGCTGACGCTTTCGCGGTGATCGTTAAAGCAGCAGAAGCAGCGAAAAAAGCGTAATTCGCTTTTCCCGGTGGCGAAACGCGACCGGGGTGACTGACAAAACTCGGGAGCCCGGCTTAGCACAGCGCAAGCCGGGCTTTCTTTTGCCGTTACAGTTTCCCCAACAGCTGATACCACGCGTAGTCCAGCGGCAGTAAAATCAGATAACTCACCGCCGCCAGCACCAGACACAGTTGCATCCCCGCCCTCGCCGGGACCTTGCCTAACCCCATCGCCACCACGATCGGCGACGCCTGATAGGGCAGCAGCGGCGTGGAATACCCCAGCACCTGAATCATGATCACGCTGAGCAGCGGAAAGCCGGTCGCGTCGGCAAAGCTCTGCGCAAAAGTGGTATACAGCGCCGGCACGCCGTTGGCGGTCATAATAAAGTTCAGCGCGCTGGTTATCCCGGTCAGGGCGAGGAAGCTGGTGAACGGATTGTCTTTATCCAGCGGCATCACCTGCAGCAGCACATTGCCCACCGCACCGCCAATTCCGGTTTGGGTAACGGCGATCGCCAGTCCCAGAATCCCGGCAACATAAATGCAGGTGCGCATATTCACCCCGCTGGCAAACTCCTCACCGTTGATAAAGCCCACCCGCGGCAGCAGCGTGACCACTGCCGCCGCCAGGCCGGTCCACGCCGGGCCGACGCCGTGCCAGCTCTCGGTCACCCATAGCGTGAGGACTACCGCCAGCAGCCACGCCAGACGTTTCTCGTCGCGGCTCATCGGCGGCAGCGGCGCCAGGTCACGCGGTGGATGCGGCTTGCCGGGAAACAGCCTGCAAATCAGCGCCACCAGCACCGCCCCTTTCAGCCAGCCAAGCACCGGCGTATGCAGCAGCAAATAGGGAACATAATTCAGATGGATACCGTACGAGCCTTCCGCCGCGCCGCTCATCACCAGATTTGGAACGTTAGCGGGCAAAATCGTCGCCGAAAGCTGAAAGGTGCCGAACCCCACCGCCAGGGCCAGGCCGAACCAGCCGCGGCTGCCATCGACAATGCCCGCGCGGCGGGCCATCGCCGCCACGATCGGCATCAGCAGCGCGATACGTCCCATGTTGGAAGGCATGACAAACGCCAGCGCGTAGCTCAGCAACACCACGCTGCCGACCATCCGCGGCCAGGAGTCAGTGAGCCGCGCAGACAGCGCCTGCGCCGCCCGGTCCGCCAGCCCGGTTTTACGGATCGCGATACCGAGCACAAAGCCGCTGAACACCAGCCAGAACGCCGAGGAGGCAAAGCCGCCGAAGATCACCTCCGGCGGAGCGATTTTGGCCATCATCGCCGCCGCGAAGAACAGCAGCGCGGTGATAAATTCCGGCAGCAGCGACGTCGCCCAGAGCACAATGGTGACGCCGACAATCAATGAAGGAAGGAACAGCGGGTGGGTAAGCCAGAGCGACATGCCTGTCTCCTGTCGTTTTTTTCAGCAAGAATACGACGACAGGTAAGACAGGTAAACGCCAGAACTAGTGGTTTGCGTTAAGGATGGCGCAACGATGATCCTGAATTTCTTCCGCTGAAGCCCGGTTCAGGGTCAGCAGGTTACGCTCCGTCGCCAGCAGCACCAGCGAGCCGTCGCTCTGCTGCGCCATCGCCAGCGCGAAGCGTCCCATATGTTCGCGCGCCTCCGGCACCTCTTCCGCCAGCATCAGGAACGGGCTGCGCTGGGCCAGTTCGGCCTCCGTCACCCGGCGCGCCAGGTATTCATGGCCCTGAAGCCCGCCCGGCAGCGGCAGCCAGCGGCTGCTGACCGCGCCCGCATCCTTATCTAACTGCGCGCGCACATCGGGGCGCAGGCAGGAGATATGAATATGGAAATGGTTTTGCGTGCGTCCGCTGCGCGAGTTAATCGCCAGCGATATCGCGTTATCGGGAACCGGCGCGCCGTGACGCTGACTCATGATTTCTCGTCCCTGCCAGGCCTGCCAGAAGAAGTTCGGCGTCAACGGGTCCAGCAGCAGCGGGCTTTCGGTGCCGTTAATGCGGTAGGTCGGCATCAGCAAATACTGCAGCGGGCCGTTACGGTCTTTAAACAGCACATAGCCGCCCTTGAGGTTCACTTCCGCGCACGGCGACGGATTTTGCTGCTGTTGCTGATGGGGTACGCACTGCTGCAGGACAATCTTGCGTAATGCGTCCGGGTTGCCGGAGTGCAGCCAGTAGTAGCCGCCCGCCAGCGCCGCGAGGATCGCCACCAGCAGCGCCAGCAAAAAGTATCTTACTCTTCTCATTTTCATTCCCTGTTAAGCCTGAAGCGGAAGAGTAACGTAATTTGATGACTAAATGAAAACAGATGGCGGGCGGGGAGTTATCCCGGGTAGCGGCTGACGCCTTACCCGGGCTACGGACGGTGCAAAACTGTAGCCCTGCTAAGCGTAGCGCAAGC
>NZ_KV792996.1:44013-56523 GCF_001808325.1 Klebsiella sp. HMSC16C06 | reverse complement strand
CTGCTAAGCGTAGCGCAAGCAGGGATTCCCGGGTGGCGGCTGACGCCTTACCCGGGCTACGTACCGCACAAAACTGTAGCCCTGCTAAGCGTAGCGCAAGCAGGGATTCCTGGGTGGCGGCTGGCGCCTTACCCGGGCTACGTACGGCGCAAAACTGTAGCCCTGCTAAGCGTAGCGCAAGCAGGGACAAGAGGATTAACGCTGGCTAATCTGGTCGAAGGTGCCGCCGTTGGAGAAGTGCTCTTTCTGCGCTTTCGTCCAGCCGCCGAACTCCTGATCGATAGTAAACAGCTTCAGTTTCGGGAACTCGTTAGCATATTTCTTCGCCACATTCGGATCGCGCGGGCGGTAGAAGTTCTTCGCCGCAATCTCCTGGCCTTCCGGCGAGTAGAGATACTTCAGGTACGCTTCCGCCACCTGGCGCGTGCCTTTTTTATCCACCACTTTGTCGACCACAGAGACGGTCGGCTCAGCCAGAATCGACTCACTCGGGGTCACGATTTCAAACTTGTCTTTGCCCAGTTCGTTGGTCGCCAGCAGCGCTTCGTTTTCCCAGGCAATCAGCACATCGCCGATGCCGCGTTCTACGAAGGTATTGGTCGAACCACGCGCGCCGGAGTCCAGCACTTCCACGTTTTTATACAGTGCTTTGACGAATTCCTGGGCTTTCGCCTGGTCGCCGTGATTCTGATGCAGGGCATAGCCCCAGGCTGCCAGATAGTTCCAGCGGGCGCCGCCGGAGCTTTTCGGATTCGGGGTAATGACCGACACGCCCGGTTTGATCAGGTCGTTCCAGTCATGGATCTGTTTCGGGTTGCCCTTGCGGACGAGGAACACGATGGTTGAGGTATACGGTGCGGAGTTATCCGGCAGGCGTTTCAGCCAGTTTTTATCGATACGGCCGCGTTCAGCAATGGCGTCTACGTCGTAGGCCAGCGCCAGCGTGACCACATCCGCTTCAATACCGTTAATCACTGAGGTCGCCTGTTTGCCAGAACCACCGTGCGACTGGCGGATCACCACGTTGTCGCCGGTCTCCTGCTTCCAGTGCGCGCTAAACGCTTTGTTGTACTGTTCGTACAGCTCGCGCGTTGGATCATAAGAAACGTTTAAAAGCTGAATGTCTTTTGCCAGAACGCTGGCGGATGCCAGCAACAGAGTTAACCCTACGCCCCACTTATTCATCGCACCGCTCTCTTTATGTATGTTGTGATGGGCTAAGCGTGCCAGAAAGCGATTCAATGATTAAAGAATAAAAAAAGATTGGCTATAACTTGTGGATATAAAGAGGTGAATAAGGATTGCCCCCTCCCGGGCGGGAGAGGGCGCGAAGCGATTAGACTTCTTCCATGCGGCCCAGCAGCGCCTGCAGGCGATCCTGCCAGCCCTGCTGTTGCTCTTTCAGCTGGCTGTTTTCGCGCTCCAGCTCTTCACGACCGTGCTGCGCGCTCTGAACTTCCTGAACCAGGGTGTTGTTCTTTTCTTTCAGCTCTTCGATTTCCATCTGCAACAGAGTGATGGTATCAATCGCCTGCTGAACTTTAGATTCTAATTTCTCAAACACTTCTAATGACATCGTCATACCTCTCCTGAACTTGCAAGGCGTTGATAGAAACTCGTGTTTCGTATACGCGGTCCCGCCTTAACGAAAATTAGCGCACATAGCGGTGTTATCGTCGATTGTATGAATCCCCGCCGCCCCTGTCCAGCGGCAAGCCGCGCAGATTGCGGTTTGCAACACTTTTCAGTCTTTACCTGGTGCTTTCAGCGCAGTTCGCTCGTACTTCATGGGTCATTGTTAATTTTATGGTTAACAAAATGCGAGGTGAAACGATCCGGCACCGGTCTCAATGCGCGCGGATGGCGCGAAAACGCTCATTTTCTTGACGCGGTACACACATTTGAAGTTCGATATTTCTCGTTTTTGCTCGTTAACGATAAATTAACACTATGCCTACATGGCAATATGGTCGTCTGTGACCACCCTACATACAATAATCATCACCACGCTTCAGGATTCGATTATGAGCCAAACATCAACCTTAAAAGGCCAGTGCATCGCAGAGTTCCTCGGTACCGGGTTGTTGATCTTTTTCGGCGTTGGGTGCGTGGCTGCGCTCAAGGTCGCGGGAGCCAGCTTCGGGCAATGGGAAATCAGCATCATCTGGGGTCTGGGCGTCGCCATGGCGATCTACCTGACCGCTGGGGTCTCCGGTGCGCACCTTAACCCTGCGGTAACTATCGCACTGTGGCTGTTCGCCTGCTTCGATGGCCGCAAAGTGGTCCCTTTTATCATTTCGCAATTCGCTGGCGCCTTTTGCGCTGCGGCATTAGTTTACGGGCTTTACTACAATCTTTTCCTCGATTATGAAACCACCCACCATATGGTCCGCGGCAGCGTAGAAAGCCTCGATCTGGCCGGCATCTTCTCCACCTATCCGAACCCGCATATCAATTTTGTGCAGGCCTTCGCGGTAGAGATGGTGATTACCGCTATCCTGATGGGCGTCATCCTGGCGCTGACCGACGATGGCAACGGCGTGCCGCGCGGCCCGCTTGCTCCGCTGCTGATCGGCCTGCTGATTGCGGTGATTGGCGCCTCCATGGGACCGCTGACCGGCTTCGCCATGAACCCGGCGCGTGATATCGGCCCGAAAGCTTTCGCCTGGCTGGCCGGCTGGGGCGACGTCGCCTTCACCGGCGGCAAAGATATTCCTTATTTTCTGGTGCCGCTGTGCGCACCGGTGGTCGGCGCGGCGCTGGGCGCATTCAGCTATCGTAAGCTGATTGGCCGTCACCTGCCTTGCGACACCTGCGTGGAGGAAGAGCAACAGAGCCCCTCCTCTTCCACCACTCAACATAAAGCTTCGCTGTAATCTGACTACGGGACACCGACTATGACCGACAAAAAATATATCGTTGCGCTTGACCAGGGCACTACCAGCTCCCGGGCCGTTGTGATGGATCATGATGCCAATATCGTCAGCGTCTCCCAGCGAGAATTTGAACAAATTTATCCTAAGCCAGGCTGGGTCGAACATGACCCGATGGAAATCTGGGCTTCCCAAAGCTCGACGCTGGTCGAAGCGCTGGCCAAAGCGGATATCAACTCCGATCAGATCGCGGCCATCGGCATCACCAACCAGCGTGAGACCGTGGTGGTGTGGGAGCGTGAGACCGGTAAACCCATCTACAACGCCATCGTCTGGCAGTGCCGCCGTACCGCGGAGATCTGCGAGCAGCTCAAGCGTGACGGAATGGAAGAGTATATCCGCAAGGCCACAGGCCTGGTGGTGGACCCCTACTTCTCCGGCACCAAGGTAAAATGGATCCTCGACCATGTCGAAGGTTCCCGTGAACGTGCGAAACGCGGCGAGCTGCTGTTCGGCACCGTTGACACCTGGCTTATCTGGAAGATGACCCAGGGCCGCGTGCACGTTACCGACTACACCAACGCCTCACGTACCATGCTATTCAACATCCACGAGCTGGACTGGGACGACAAAATGCTCGACGCGCTGGACATTCCGCGCGCCATGCTGCCGGAAGTGCGTAAATCATCCGAAGTGTACGGCCAGACCAACATCGGTGGTAAAGGCGGGACCCGTATCCCTATCGCCGGGATCGCCGGTGACCAGCAGGCGGCCCTGTTCGGCCAGCTATGCGTCAAAGAAGGGATGGCGAAAAACACCTATGGCACCGGCTGCTTTATGCTGATGAACACCGGTGAAAAAGCGGTTACCTCCACCCACGGTCTGCTGACCACCATCGCCTGCGGCCCGCGCGGCGAGGTGAACTACGCGCTGGAAGGGGCGGTGTTTATGGCCGGCGCGTCTATTCAGTGGCTGCGCGACGAGATGAAGCTCATCAGCGATGCCTTCGATTCCGAGTACTTCGCCACCAAAGTGAAGGATACCAACGGCGTATACGTGGTACCCGCGTTCACTGGTCTTGGCGCACCATACTGGGACCCGTATGCCCGCGGCGCGATTTTCGGCCTCACCCGCGGCGTGAACTCCAACCACATTATCCGTGCGACGCTGGAGTCCATCGCCTATCAGACCCGCGATGTGCTGGAGGCGATGCAGGCAGACTCTGGCATTCGTCTGCACGCCCTGCGCGTGGACGGCGGCGCGGTGGCTAACAACTTCCTGATGCAGTTCCAGTCCGATATCCTCGGCACCCGTGTCGAGCGTCCGGAAGTACGCGAAGTGACGGCGCTGGGCGCAGCCTATCTGGCGGGTCTGGCGGTCGGTTTCTGGCAGAATCTGGACGAGCTGCAGGAGAAAGCGGTGATTGAGCGCGAATTCCGCCCGGGGATTGAAACCACTGAGCGTAACTATCGTTACAGCGGCTGGAAGAAAGCGGTGAAACGCGCGTTAGCGTGGGAAGAGCACGACGAAGCGTAAGATTGTGGAGGTATTCCCGGCTTGCGGCGTAAACGCCTTAGCCGGGCTACAAAACCCCAAACAGCACGATCTTGTAGCCCGGACAGGTGCGCAGCACCGCTTCCGGGTTTTTTATCAGCCAAACATCGGCAGCAGCAGGTATAGCTTAATCACCAGTGCGTTGACGATGTCGATAAAGAACGCGCCCACCATCGGCACCACCAGGAAGGCCATATGTGACGGGCCAAAGCGGTCGGTAATCGCCTGCATATTAGCAATCGCCGTCGGCGTTGCGCCCAGACCAAACCCGCAGTGGCCCGCCGCCAGCACCGCGGCATCGTAATTCTTGCCCATCATCCGGTAGGTAACGAACACCGCATACAGCGCCATCGCCAGCGCCTGCACCGCCAGGATAATAATCATCGGCAGCGCCAGCGAGGCCAGCTCCCACAGCTTGAGGCTCATCAGCGCCATGGCGAGGAACAGCGACAGGCTGACGTTGCCCAGCACCGATACCGCCCTATCGAACACCCGGTACAACCCCGCCAGCGCCAGGCTGTTGCTAAGGATCACACCGATAAATAGCACGCAGACGAAAGTCGGCAGCTCGAAGACACTGCCCGCCAGCAGTTGCGCAACCACCTTGCCTACCGTCAGACAGATGGCAATCAGGGCGATACTTTCGATCAACACCAGCGAGGTGATCACCCGCCCCACGTCCGGTTTTTCAAAGGCGGTTGGCGCCACCTGATCGTCCGGTGTGCCGTCCGGAGAGGAAGAGTGCTTCACCAGGTAGCGAGCCACCGGACCGCCGATCAGGCCGCCCAGCACCAGGCCGAAAGTCGCGCAGGCCATCGCCACTTCGGTGGCGTTGGCAAAACCGTAGCGTTCAACGAACAGCTTGCTCCACGCCGCCCCGGTGCCGTGGCCGCCGGATAAGGTAATCGACCCGGCCAGCAGGCCCATCAGCGGATCCAGCCCCAGCAGCGTCGCCATGCCGATACCGAGGGCATTCTGCAGCAGCAGCAGGCCAACCACCACGATCAGGAAAGTGCCCAGCACCTTGCCGCCGGCCCGCAGGCTGGCGAGGTTGGCGTTAAGACCGATGGTGGCGAAGAACGCCAGCATCAGCGGGTCTTTCAGACTCATATCGAAATCAATTTCGATATCCATGCTTTTCTTCAGCACCAGCAGCGCCAGCGCCACCAGCAAACCGCCGGCAACAGGTTCAGGAATGGTGTATTTCTTGAGGAAGGGAACGGTTTGCACGAGTTTTCTGCCGAGCAATAGCACAAGCGTTGCGGCAACGAGCGTCGATAAGGTATCGAGGTGAAACATAAAAAGCTCCTTATGGGCGCATGATCCATTCACACGCGACGTAATTCCTGGTGTCTTTAGCTTCTCATCATGAGGAGTCAGAAGGGGATTTTACGCAGAACGGCGGAAAAAATGACAGAAAAAGATATTTTGTATCCTTAATGATGCGATTTAGCATACAAAATGTTAATAACCTCGTTGCGCATATTCACGGCATAAATTTTTATGACCAAATGCTGGCAAACGTTTGCTTTTGGTCTACAGTCCGATAAAATTCCCGCTTTGCCACCTTGGGATTGCTTGTGATGTCCGTTAACACCGCAGAGTCAGAAAATGCGCAACCGGTTGCGCATAAATCAGCTAGCGAATTAATCTACCGCCTCGAAGATCGCCCACCGCTACCGCAAACCCTGTTCGCCGCCTTCCAGCACCTGCTGGCGATGTTTGTCGCGGTGATCACTCCAGCGCTGTTAATCTGCCAGGCTCTCGGTCTCCCGGCGCAAGATACCCAACATATCATCAGCATGTCGCTGTTCGCTTCCGGTGTCGCCTCTATTATTCAGATCAAAGCCTGGGGTCCCGTCGGCTCCGGATTGCTCTCCATTCAGGGCACCAGCTTTAACTTTGTCGCCCCGCTGATCATGGGCGGTACTGCGCTGAAAACCGGCGGCGCCGACGTCCCCACCATGATGGCCGCCCTGTTCGGCACCCTGATGCTGGCCAGCTGCACGGAAATGGTGCTCTCCCGCGTCCTGCACCTGGCGCGCCGCATCATTACCCCGCTGGTCTCCGGCGTGGTGGTAATGATTATCGGCCTGTCGCTGATTCAGGTCGGACTGACTTCCATCGGCGGCGGCTACGCGGCGATGGCCGACCACACCTTCGGCGCGCCGAAGAATCTGCTGCTGGCGGGCATCGTGCTGGCGCTGATTATCATCCTCAACCGCCAGCGCAACCCGTACCTGCGCATCGCTTCGCTGGTGATCGCCATGGCGGCGGGCTATCTGGCGGCATGGTTCCTCGATATGCTGCCGGCCAATACCGCCCCGACCAACAGCAGCCTCATCACCGTGCCAACGCCGCTCTACTATGGTCTCGGCATCGACTGGAGCCTGCTGCTGCCGCTGATGCTGGTGTTTATGATCACCTCTCTGGAAACCATCGGCGATATCACCGCCACCTCGGACGTCTCCGAACAGCCGGTTTCCGGTCCGCTGTATATGAAGCGCCTGAAAGGCGGCGTGCTGGCTAACGGCCTGAACTCCTTTGTTTCCGCGGTCTTCAACACTTTCCCGAACTCCTGCTTCGGCCAGAACAACGGCGTGATCCAGCTGACCGGCGTTGCCAGCCGCTACGTCGGTTTCGTGGTCGCCCTGATGCTGATCGTCCTCGGTCTGTTCCCGGCGGTGAGCGGCTTCGTGCAGCACATCCCTGAGCCGGTGCTCGGCGGCGCCACGCTGGTGATGTTCGGCACCATTGCCGCGTCCGGCGTGCGCATCGTCTCCCGTGAGCCGCTGAACCGTCGGGCGATCCTGATTATCGCCCTGTCGCTGGCAGTGGGCCTCGGCGTGTCGCAGCAGCCGTTAATCCTGCAGTTCGCCCCAGACTGGCTGAAAAACCTTCTCTCTTCGGGAATTGCCGCCGGTGGTATCACAGCGATTGTTCTGAATTTAATTTTCCCGCCAGAAAAAGCCTGATCTGACGCGCTCCCGGTCGCGCCATTGGCCGGGACGCTTTCCACGACCTGCCTCATCACGGAAATAAACCACGCCCGCCTTGAGAAGTGCGCCTAAATCGGGCATAACACGGTGATGTGCATCTCACAGAATGGAAGACCATGAAATTTCTTGGAAAGCTGATTCTCTGGCTGCTAGTCGCTCTGCTGCTCGTCATTGTTGGCGCGTGGTTCCTGCTGCAAACCCACTGGGGCGCCCGCCAGGCCAGCGCCTGGCTCAGCAATGGCACCGGCTGGCAGGTCTCCTTCGATGCGATGGAACACGATTTCTCCTCCCCTCTTCATGTGCAGTTGCAAAAGTCACCTTTGGCCGGGAAGGCAAGCCGGCCACCCTGGTGGCAAAAACGGTCGATATTGGCTTCAGCACCCGCCAGTTTAGCGATCCGCTGCATGCGGATGAGATAGTCCTTAACGACGGCACTCTGAATCTGTCACCCCACTCTGCAGACCTGCCGTTCGCTGCCGACCGGCTGATGTTGCGCAACATGGCTTTCAACAGCCCGGAAACCGGCTGGGCGCTCAGCGCGCAGCGCGTCACCGGCGGCGTCAGTCCATGGACGCCGGAAGCGGGCAATGTGCTGGGGAAAACGGCGCAGATCCAGATGAGCGCGGGCTCGATGACGCTCAATGGCGTCGAAGCCAGCAACGTTCTGATTCAGGGCAGGATTGATCAGGGTGAAGTGACCCTCTCCACCCTCGGCGCCGATGTCGCCCGCGGCACCTTAACCGGCAATGCGAAACGCAGCGCCGACGGCAGCTGGCTGGTGGATAACCTCCAGCTCAATGAGATTCGACTGCAGAGCCCCGCCTCGCTGGCCGAGTTTTTCGCGCCGTTAACCACGGTCCCCTCTCTGCAGATTGGCCGCCTGGATATCACCGACGCCCGCCTGCAGGGGCCGGACTGGGCGGTAACCGACCTCGACCTGAGCCTGCGCAACCTGACGCTCAGCCACGGCGGCTGGCAGAGCCAGGACGGCACGCTGTCGATGAACGCCAGCGAATTTATCTACGGCTCGCTGCACTTCTTCGACCCGATTCTGAATGCTGAATTCTCTCCCCAGGGCATTGCGCTGCGCCAGTTCTCCTCGCGCTGGGAGGGCGGCATGGTGCGCACCTCCGGCAACTGGCTGCGCGCTGGTAACGCGCTGGTGCTCGACGACACCGCCTTCGCCGGACTGGAGTACACGCTGCCGGCGAACTGGAAACAGCTGTGGATGGCGCCGATGCCAGCCTGGCTGCAAAGCCTGACGCTGAAAAAATTCAGCGCCAGCCGTAACCTGATCATCGATGTGGATCCTGCCTTCCCGTGGCAAATTACCGCCCTCGATGGCTATGGCGGCGAGCTACAGCTGGTGAAAAACGGCAGCTGGGGAGTATGGAACGGCAGCGCGACGCTGAACGCCGCGGCGGCGACTTTTAACCGGATCGACGTGCGCCGCCCGTCACTCAAGCTGAGCGCGACAGCGTCGACGGTCAATATCACTGAGCTTAGCGCCTTCACCGAGCGCGGCATTCTGCAGGCCACCGCCGCGGTATCCCAGCTGCCGCAGCGCCAGGTCAATCTGAGCTTTACCGGCCGCGGCGTGCCGCTGAATATTCTGCAGGCCTGGGGCTGGCCGTCGCTACCGATAAGCGGGGATGGCAATCTCCAGCTGACCGCCAGCGGCAGCGTGCAGGCCGATGCCCCGCTCAAGCCGACGGTCAACGGGCAGCTCAGCGCCGTGAATATGGAGAAACAGCTGGTGGCGCAAATCATGCGCAACGGCGAGGTCAGCCCCGCCCCCGCCGCGCCGCAGTAACCCCCCCCTTATCTGGCCCTCTCCCCACGGGGAGAGGGCATGCTTTCCGGCAAACTCCGCTCTGGCCACTCCCTCTCCCTTTCAGGGAGGGGGTTAGGGTGCGAGTCCTGAAACCTGTGTGCAATACGCGGCTATCTGTACCTATTTAGCGCAACAGGTTCCTTTCAAATATCAGAATTGCTATAACCAAATTACTGGAAGTCGATAAAAAACCGCTCCCTGTACCTACAAAAATATAAAAGGATCAATCATGCCTGAAATACGTCAGCGTATTCTGGAGAATATGCAAAAATTCTCCCGGGCCATGATCGGCGCCGTATTGTTCTTGCCGGTCATTGGCTTAATTCTGGCCCTCAGTTCAGTATTAACTAATCCGACATTAATTGCTGAAACCAGTTTCTTACATCAGCTTGGGCAAATGCTCGGCGACACTTTTTGGCCTTTATTTGGCAACCTCGGCTTATTATTTTGCGTCGGCATTAGCTATGGCCTGGCAAAGGATAAAAAAACCGAAGTCGCGCTGGTTGCAGTGATGTGCTTCATTATGTTCCTTGGCGCCAACCACTCCTGGCTGGAACACACCCACGGACTCGCCGAAAAAATTAACGGTGAATATTATGGCACCGGGCAAACCCAGCTGCTGGGCTTTGTGGTGGTGGATATGGGCGTTTTCCTGGGCATTATTCTCGGCTGCACGATTGCGTGGGTGCACAATAAAGTCTCTGCCATTGAGCTGCCTGGCGCGCTGTCGATGTACGGCGGCGCCAAGCTGACGTTGGTGGCGATGACGCCGGTGGTTATCTTCTACGCCATCGCCTTTACCTGGATTTGGCCCTTTATGACCCACGGCATCTCCGCGCTCACCGGTTTTATGAAAAATGCCGGGGTCGCCGGGGTCTTTGTCTATGGTTTCTTTGAAAAATTCCTTATCCCCACCGGCCTGCACCATTTCGTCTGGTCCCCCTTCCAGCTCACCCAGATTGGCGGCACCCTGAACGTGGACGGTCAGGTGGTCTCCGGGACCCAGGCCATTTTCCTCGCTTATATGCGCCACCCCGACCTGACGCCGGTCATGAACGACGCATTACGTTTTTCGCAGCAAGGGATGACCACTATCTTTGGCCTGGCGGGCGCCTCGCTGGCGTTCTACCACACCGCGAAACCGGAGAAGAAAGTGATGGCGAAGGCGATTCTGCTGCCGGCGATCATCACCTCGATGCTGACCGGTATCACCGAACCGATCGAGTTCACCTTCTTGTTTGTCTCGCCGCTGCTGTGGGTGATCCACGCGACGTTAACCGCCGCCTCGCAAGCCATTTGCGACATTTTCACCGTACGTCCCTGGGGAGCATCGGGCCTGATCGAGTTTCTGATCTATAACCTGCCGCTGCCGGTCTCCTTAACGCGCTGGCCGGGCTATGTCCTTATTGGTATCGGCCAGTTCGCCGTCTACTACGTGATTTTCCGCACCCTGGTGGTGAAGCTGAATCTGAAAACGCCGGGCCGGGAAGATGACGAGAACGTGAAGCTTTACAGCAAAGCAGAGTACCGCCAGAAAGTCGCGCAACCGCAGTCGGTCACCGATGACATTATCCGCGGCCTCGGGGGCAAGGAGAATATTCTCTCCGTCGATAATTGTTTTACTCGTCTGCGCGTGGCCGTGCGCGATATGGCGCGGGTTGATGACGCGCAATTAAAAAATACCGGCGCCAACGGCGTCGTACGAAATCGTAATGAAGTTCAGGTTATTTATGGCGTCAAAGTGGGACAGGTACGTTCCCGGGTTGATAACTGGTTAGCAGAAAATTAATGAGGAGTTTGTATGAAATTAACCGTATTAGGCGGGGGCGGCGTTCGCTCTGCATTTTTAGCGAAATCTCTGGCCTATAACGCTCACCGCATTGGTTTAACAGAAGTGGTTTTTCTCGATAACTCTGCTGATAATCTGGCGATATTTGGCGAAATTGCCCGCTATGTATTTAATACTATTCGCCCGGATATTCAGTTTAGTACCACTACCGACCCGGTCGCGGCGCTGCAGGATGCCAACTATATCATTACCACCCTACGGGTTGGCGGTGACGAAAGCCGCATTCGCGACGAACGCATTGCGCTACAGCATAACACCCTCGGCCAGGAGACCACCGGCGCCGGCGGTTTCGCGATGGCCATGCGTTCGATCCCGGCGATCCTTCGCTATTGCCGGCTGATCGAAGAACATGCCGCCGAAGACGCCATTCTGTTTAACTTTACCAACCCGTCAGGCCTGGTGACGGAAGCGATCGTCAAGTCCGGTTTTAAGCGCCGGGTCTATGGGATCTGCGATGCCCCCTCCGAGCTGATTCGTGAACTGCCAGCGATCCTTGGTTGTGAAGAACGCGACCTCAGCGTGGAATGCTATGGGCTGAACCATTTCTCATGGTTTACCCACTTCACCGTACGCGGGGAAGAGGTAACCGAACGGCTGATCGCCAGCCCGGAACTGTACCAGAAGACGGCGATGCAGTACTTCTCCCCGGAGCTGGTGCGGCTTTGCGATAATCAGCTCCTCAATGAATATCTCTATTATTACTATTATCGAGAGGTGGCGCTGAAGGCGATTCAGGAAGCCGGCGAGACGCGCGGAGAGCAGATCGCCCGTATCAATCAGGAGATGCGCGAAGCGCTGCGCACTGTGGATGCCAGAACGCAACCGGAAGCCGCTTTCACCATCTGGATGCAGCATTACCTGCGCCGGGAAAACAGCTATATGCAGAATGAGTCGCAGCAGGAAAAATTCCACACCCGCGAACCGCTGACGCTGCGCCAGTTTATCGAAGAGCCGGACACCGGCGGCTATGCCGGGGTGGCGCTGGATATCCTGGAAGCGGTGAACAGCACCACCACCAAGCGTATCGTGGTATCGATCCAGAATCACGACACGCTCGACTTTTTGCGCCCTGACGACGTGATCGAGATCAGCTGCGACCTGAGCCGGGATGGCCTCAAGCCGGTGACGCCGGTGAAGGTGCCGACGGCGCAGAAGAATATGATTTCCTGCGTGAAGGAGTATGAGCGGCTGGCGGTGGCGGCAATCCTGCAGCAGGATAAATCGCTGGCGGTGCGGGCGCTGATGGCGCACCCGCTGATCGGTTCCTATTCGCTGGCGAAAACCCTGGTCGAAGCCTATCTCGACGATGAGCAATTCGCCGCCTGGCAGTAACCCGCATTGCCGATGGGATTCCCCCCGCTCGCGCTGCGCTTAGCGGGGCTACGAACGGAGCGGTTTGTG
>NZ_KV792996.1:42835-43013 GCF_001808325.1 Klebsiella sp. HMSC16C06 | reverse complement strand
TTAGCGGGGCTACGAACGGAGCGGTTTGTATTTTATGTAGGTCGGGTCAGGCGTAAGCCGCCACCCGACAAAATTGCCGCATCACCCGGTAGCCCGGATAAGGCGCCAGCCGCTATCCGGGAGCTCCCCCCGCTCGCGCCGCGATTAGCGGGGCTACGAACGGAGCGGTTTGTATTTT